>NZ_JBLYZI010000280.1:0-513 GCF_057680865.1 Endozoicomonas sp. Z74 | reverse complement strand
TAGTATGAATCATAAGGGTTACCTTTTTACGATTTAGATTTCAGTGATTTCACCCTCTATCTAAATCGGTAACCCTTCCCTTTTTTGAAGAGGGAATTGTCAGATCAGATCTGAACTAATGCATATACTCCAACAGAGCCTACCATATTTGAGGGTGGTGCTCACATTCCTTCCCTCTATTGTCCTTCCTGTCATCAATTAATGTATCGATTTGACAAAGAATGTCCTCACTGTAGCCATGTGCTTACTGCTCAAGAGCATAAGTTACAAACAGAGAAAGCCGTTTTTGAAAACTTTAAAGGTATAGTGTATGGGGTTATATTGTTTCCCTCAGCGTTCATCTTTTTTCTCTGGCTCTTCAGTTAGCAAATAATCCATATGAGTCTTCACGGCGCTGTTCAAATTAAGTGTTGCTCTACCCAATGTATAGAAACTTGATCTAAAAAAGCCTCCTCTGAGAAGAGTTGAGTTTTAAGAAACCTTTTCCACCCGAGGTAACGAGACAGGTATTTT
>NZ_JBLYZI010000279.1:0-518 GCF_057680865.1 Endozoicomonas sp. Z74 | reverse complement strand
GAAGTCGTAACAAGGTAGCCCTAGGGGAACCTGGGGCTGGATCACCTCCTTAAACGAAAACCGACGTCCATAAGCGCTCACACGAATTGTTTGATAATCATGATGACTTGTTCATCGTGATTTTCTTCGTTCTTTAACAATGTGGAATCCAAATATTTAAGCTGAATTGATTTAGACAACCTCGGTTGTTTAATGAAGATTCTTGCTGAGACACTCTTAACGCCAGGACGGCGTGTATGCCGGTAATGCAGGAGCAATTTCCGGTCAAGTCAATAATCGAAAGATTATTGCTAAGTGTATGGCGATCTGAGATTCATGCTTCGGCATGGGTGATCAGATAAAGATCGTTAAGGTAGTTATTTATTGTATAACCTCCTGCATCTAATTCATTAGATCGCTTCGGGTTATATGGTCAAGTGACTAAGCGTGCACGGTGGATGCCTTGGCAGTCAGAGGCGATGAAGGACGTGGTAATCTGCGATAAGTCTTGGGGAGCCGATAAACAGGCCGTGATCCAG
>NZ_JBLYZI010000278.1:0-531 GCF_057680865.1 Endozoicomonas sp. Z74 | reverse complement strand
AGAAAGTAATAAACCGAGAAGCTGTTTATCGTAAAGCGAAGGAGCAACACCCAGAACGCTGGGGAAGCCGCAATACCAGAAACTGGCAGTTACCCACTGAAGTATGGCTAAACCCTGAGCGATCAGAAAATCAGCAGCACTATGATTTAGCTGCATAGGTTGAGGCGACATCTTTCTTGAAAATCACCGTGAGTGTGATACTAATGATGAGAGTATGTCAATCTTGGTTGCGGGTGCTGATCTATAGTGCTTTGCTATGGCTAAATGGGAGTGATTGTTTTGCAACTACGCTAGATACTCCCCGTGTTATTTGTCATGCGATAAAACAATCCTTCGATTCTGTTTTGTCGGTCAATAGTCTGGGAAAGATAATAGTGCAGTCGACGGAATTTGGATCATGCCAGCTAGGCGGCGTTCTCATCTAACCGATCTGCCAGATTTTAACTCAAACTCATGCCAACCAGACCATGATGGCTGCTATTTGAAGCATTCCCGTATAGTTACGCAGAAGCCGCTCGTAACGAGTTGCTA
>NZ_JBLYZI010000277.1:0-533 GCF_057680865.1 Endozoicomonas sp. Z74 | reverse complement strand
AGGTGGAAGAGGTACAGACCACCGGTACAGTCACCAACAACACCGGTAACGTTCTGGCGGCTGAAGTCACCAACACTCATCATGTAACTGCCGCCCTGCTGAACGGTGATGGATCCATTGCAGACCGGGGCGTTCGCTTTACGGAAGCCAGCCGCTTTGAAGGCACCGGGGCTGACCAGGTAGTGGACAGCCGCACCACCCAGAGCTGGAATATCGACAGCCTGCAACAGGTGACCGCCACCTTTGGCAACTGGCTGAAAACCACCTTTACCGGCATTAACACCGTACAGACCACCGGTATAGTCTCCAATGCCACCGGGGCTGGCTTGGTGGTTGAAACCAGTGATGCTTATAAACTGGCAGCCGTGGAACTGGATGCCCAGGGGAACATTGCCCAGCGAGGGGTGATCTTTGATAACGCCTCATCGTATCAGGGGTCCTCCGACCAGAGTCATACGGATACCGTCGTAGACTCAAAAGGGTCTGACTGGGCCATTAGCGGTCACCAGAGTGCCACCAGTAACGACGTCGAT
>NZ_JBLYZI010000276.1:0-548 GCF_057680865.1 Endozoicomonas sp. Z74 | reverse complement strand
TTTCGGGTCTACTCCCAGCGACTCGACGCCCTATTAAGACTCGATTTCTCTACGGCTCCCCTAGTCGGTTAACCTTGCCACTGAAAGTAAGTCGCTGACCCATTATACAAAAGGTACGCAGTCACCCCGCACCCAAATCACACTAAGTTTTCCTTAATGCGTTTGAGCAATGCATACTTCGCTTTCCCGTTGTGTTTCAAACGGTATTCACGTTGTCTTGCTGCACCCAAGGTGAGATACGCTTCGTAATACACTAAACGCCACTTGTGCGCCCGAGTCGATTGATTTTCTCCTCGGTTGTGTGATTCGAATCGTTGCTTTAAGTCACTGCTGCATCCGATGTAAAAAACGTCGGAATCATCCAGTGCTTGAAGCACATACATGTAATGCATGTATTCACCTAATGCGATTTGGGTGCGGGGCTCCCACTGCTTGTACGTACACGGTTTCAGGTTCTATTTCACTCCCCTCAACGGGGTTCTTTTCGCCTTTCCCTCACGGTACTGGTTCACTATCGGTCAGTCAGGAGTATTTAGCCTTGGAGGATG
>NZ_JBLYZI010000275.1:0-575 GCF_057680865.1 Endozoicomonas sp. Z74 | reverse complement strand
TCAATCGTCCTCGCGCTCCCCCCAGATCGCGTTTGCCTTTTTTGTGAGCACCAGCAGGGCTGCGGTTTCAGCCAGAGCTTTGTCTTTGCGCTTCAGCTCCTTTTCCAGTTTCTGAATACGCTTTTTGTCATCTCGCCTGGCAGCGGCCTGAACCTGACGGGATTCCGCAGGCTTTGTACTTCCTGCAATAAAGTCAGCTTTCCACTGCTGGAGTTCTTCAGGGTAAAGTCCCTTTTTACGGCAGTACTCGGCTAGTTCCGCTGTGTTCATGGTGGCGGTTTCCATCAGAACCGCGAATTTGTTCTCAGCACTCCACTGGTGAGGATTCTTGCCATCTCCGGGCACGGGTACACCTTGCGCTCTTGCCTGTTTGCGCCAAGTATACAGGGTTGCATCGGTAATGCCGGTTTCTCTTGTGAGCTGAGCCACTGAAACATTATTGGGTGGCATCATCTTCTGGATGACGGCCTCTTTCATTTCTTTGGAGTAGCGAGCCATAACTGCCTCTTTTAATCATCTCTCCATTGAAGAGAGTCATGAGTCAAAAGAGGCGACATCTATCCTGACACAGGGGG
>NZ_JBLYZI010000274.1:0-580 GCF_057680865.1 Endozoicomonas sp. Z74 | reverse complement strand
GCTTCAGAGTGCGGCTTATTTCTTAAACGTCGCCTGCCACGCTTGCGAGGCAGACGATCCAGATTTCGCGCCCCTTTTTCAGATTCGAGAAAGAAGGTTTCGTCTTCTTCCGAGATACCCGATAAAAGCCCATAGGAGTCTTCTTTAACCACGGCCATCAGGCGGTGTCGCAGATGGAACGAAGTGTTCAGAGAAACTCCGCATTTAGCGGCCGCCGGTCGCAGGGTTGTGCTGCCATCCATGCACTCCAGATATTGATCAAGCTTGTCTCTGACGCGCAGGTGAGCCAATGGTGATTTGGTCATAGCATTGAACGTGCGCAGACACTGTTTGCAGCGATAGCGCTGATGACCTGCATGGGTTCCCCAGCGCTTTACCGCTTCAGAGCCGCAATGCGGACAGGCAGGGTGCTGGTCAAAATAGAACTTGAGTCTTTCCAGTAACCGGGACTCACCGGAAATACCTTGTGCATCACCGGCAATGGGTGAGGGCGGCAGAGTTTTATGGAGGACACCGATCTGCTCTGGGGACATCATGGGTATGGACTTCAGGATGTCTTGGAATTGCTGAGGTTTCATGG
>NZ_JBLYZI010000273.1:0-619 GCF_057680865.1 Endozoicomonas sp. Z74 | reverse complement strand
TGGGATAATGCGGCTATGGAATCGTTTTTTAGTCGACTCAAAGTTGAGTTGGTTTATGCGGAGCGGTTTCAAACACTTGATCAGGCCCGATCCAGTATCTTCGAGTACATCGAAATGTTCTATAACAGAACTCGACGTCACTCAGCACTGGGTTATCTTAGCCCTGCTAAGTTTGAAGAAGTAAATCAACAATAGGTGTCCACTTTTAGTGGGTAACACCACAGTATTAATCATGCGTATCATTAAAATCATAATAATAAGTACCTTTGTTTCTCATGCATATGCTGAAGAAATTTACAAATACAATTTTTATAATATCTACTCGCATGCGTTAAGTCATATAAATGGAAGCTCAAATAGTGTTAAAAGATCTTATGAACTGTACCAATTGGACACAGCATTCTCAAAAAATAATGACAACTTTATTACTGCATTATATTTTAAGTATGAAGTAGATAGTTCTGAAAAATATAATTTTAGTTGTTTGAAAATCCCCCTGTGTCAGGATAGATGTCGCCTCTTTTGACTCATGACTCTCTTCAATGGAGAGATGATTAAAAGAGGCAGTTATGGCTCGCTACTCCAAAGAAATGAAAGAGGCCGTCATCCAGAAGATGAT
>NZ_JBLYZI010000272.1:0-646 GCF_057680865.1 Endozoicomonas sp. Z74 | reverse complement strand
ATGTTCCTCAGCGTGGCGGGCGAAAAGCACGTAAAGCCACTCTGCAGGTAAAGAAGAAAACCGTGACAATACAATCACCTCAAAGGCCAGGTGGTCGGCTTGATCCAATAACAGTCAATGTCCTTATTGCTGAAGAAATTAATAATGACACAGCAGACCGGCTGCGATGGACTCTGTTAACCTCAGAGCCTGCTGAAACATATGAATGTTGCCGTATGGTTCTCAGGTTTTATGGATTACGCTGGCGCATAGAAGAGTTTCACAAAGCTTGGAAAACCGGTACGGGTGTTGAACGGTTAAGGTTGCTCAGCGCTGATAATTTGCAGCGTCTGGCAGTCATACTGATGTTTGTAGCGGTAAGATTGCTGCAAACCAGAGAAGCCCTGATGCTGCCCTACAAACGACAGAAAAAAGACGACAACACCTGGAATAAGGATACACCAGCTGACTGTGTGGTAGGTGATGATGAATGGAAAGTGCTTTGGCTCACATATTATGAAGGTAAGCCGTTGCCAGAAGAAGTACCTACATTGACTTGGTTTCTCCACACCATTGCAAAAGTGGGTGGCTGGTGTGATTCAAAACGTACAGGCATACCTGGATGGCTGGTCGTATGGAAAGGCTGGGCAAAACTACAAGACCGCCT
>NZ_JBLYZI010000271.1:0-672 GCF_057680865.1 Endozoicomonas sp. Z74 | reverse complement strand
TGATTAGTATGAATCATAAGGGTTACCTTTTTACGATTTAGATTTCAGTGATTTCACCCTCTATCTAAATCGGTAACCCTTCCCTTTTTTGAAGAGGGAATTGTCAGATCAGATCTGAACTAATGCATATTATTCAGTCTCTGATTTATCGAGTTTGAAGAAACGATTTATTTTTGATCCGAGCGGACCAAAAGCGCATAAGGATCATACGCCGCCATTACAGTCCGTTGAAAACCTGGAATCAGCTCCACTTTCTCCATCTCCGGAAATGCCCAGCAGAAAAAGAAAAATGGATTCTGATCAATGCCCTGAAGTTCATAAGACGAAAAGCCCCTATCGGCAAGGGCTATTCAGCGTGTTTAGTGGTTACTTCGATGCCAGTTTAAACTAGGTCCGCCACATCGGCGCGTAACAAAGCCTCTTTTCCAAGATCAAAACCCGCCACTGCAATGTATGGTGGACCCCATTGTCTAGACCACAAGATCCACTTTTTAAGTTATGTTCCGACTGTTGTTGAAGTCCTCAGCCAAAGTGTATTGCCTGAGGTGTTTTATAGTTCAGTGATTGATGTAGCCTTTCAGTATTGTAGAACTGGAAGTATTTTTCCAGCCCTTGGTACAGCTCGGCTACCGTTCTGAATTCGTTTAAATAGAGCCACTCATATTTCACAGA
>NZ_JBLYZI010000270.1:0-695 GCF_057680865.1 Endozoicomonas sp. Z74 | reverse complement strand
GTCACCCCGAAAGGTATTCAGTACTTTGCCAAAAAGCTGGGCGTAACGGTGGCAGCGTAATGGCAAGTGTGAAAGCAACCCGACACCAACCCAAAGGGGGCATGTGCCTGGCCTGCAAACATATATCAAAGAATTGCAGCCAGCTCCCCTTTGATCAATACCCGGTCATTGGAAAATACAAAGACCGTGAGCAAATGGCGATGATCGTTAAATGCCAGAAATATGAGAAGGTGTAAAATGAAACAACCTGATCTTGAGAGCTTCATTCTTGTAAAAGCAGAGTTACAGAAAACGATTGAAGCTGCTGGCGACAATAAAGCAACAGCAGCTGCCAACCGATTACTGAGATCCCTGGAATCAAGTTTGGAAAAACGTATCAGCGCAGACATCAATGATACAACTGAAACCATCTACAGACTAAGGCGGCTGTTAGAAAAAGAAGTTGCAGATGGCATCTAACACTGCGCCATGCGCCAACAAACGGAAACAACTAATGGAAAAATACAACAGCAAATATGTTGAAAGGCTTGAAGAACTGGTTGATCTAATGACTGAGGCCGTAGAGCAAGCAGCATCCATTATTGATCCGGAAAGGACAGGTTTTGTCTCTACGGAAGTCGCTGAAAAGAACCTGTACGCTTCGATTGACGCTGCAAGCAAGCTCTATACAGACTTTAACGACGAAGACGAATAAC
>NZ_JBLYZI010000269.1:0-709 GCF_057680865.1 Endozoicomonas sp. Z74 | reverse complement strand
GAGCCATTCCTGGGAACCCTGCTCTACGTTGTGCACTTTCATTGCTGTACTCCCTGAATCTGGGCTTTTTGTTGTTGGGTCAGTTTGCGGCCTTTGCTTTCCACAAAGGTGATTAAGGTGTCTGCTGATTTCTTGCCGCTTCGAATGGCGTTCTGCCAGCCTGGGAAAAGGCGGTTAAAATCTTCTTCTTCATAGTGAGGCAGTGCCTGCACAGGCTGGCCGTGATTACCTGCTGCCTCTTTACCCGCTACCTCTTTACCCGCTGTAGCTTCATAAGGCTGAAACCCGTCGATATCATCATCAGAGGTAGCGATACCCAGCACGTTGCTCAGCGTGTACTTCTTCAGGTAGGTGGTAGAAGACGCTATCTGCTGAAGTGCATTTTTGTTGCCGGACTGGTCCAGGCCGCCACTCATGGAACAGGATTCAGAGTGGCCGAGCGCATGGGACAACAGGCAGGTGACAGAAACCACACCCTGGCTGAGCGCTTGCTCAAAGCGGTAAGAGAGCCCGTGGCGATGCAGGACCGGATTAACCGCTTTTACAATGTCGTCAATAGAGGCGTAGCTGTAGGTCATCTGGCCACCGTTACGGGTGGCGAATGATGCGGTTTTGGACTTGTGAATCAGCGGCATTTCAGACTGAAAGTTGGCAACCGCCTGATAAAACGCTTTTCTGGCCTGATCGCGATTCCACCGCTCTTGCAGGT
>NZ_JBLYZI010000268.1:0-751 GCF_057680865.1 Endozoicomonas sp. Z74 | reverse complement strand
TGTGGAAAGACGAACCGAGCCAGGGCGAATTATTGCAAATGGCAATGAGGCTTCAAAACACGGTTCGATGGGCAGAAAAACAACTCCAGGGGGCGCGGGTCAAATGAAAAAAGAAAAACTTTTAGATGATCTTGAGGCGCGATTGAAATTGTTCCGTGAGTATTTGGGAGAGGCAAAAAAGATACAAAGAGAAGATAGAGAATCGGGCAATGGTTATGGGGAAATGTGGGAAGGGGGTAGATGTAAAGCCTATGGTTCGGCGGTTATTACCCTTGAGCGTTTGGTAGAGAGAGTTAAGCAGGGGGATTTTGAATAATGCCTCCGTTCATTACCAAAATCGGGAAAAAGTCCGGTCATTCCAAAAAACTGGTTAGGTTTGCCTCGTGGCTGGGCGAGGTGGTCATCTATGGCTATGCCCTCGGAATGGCGGTTTCCAGTGGCCTGAATAGCTGCGGGGTGGTGCTGGTATGAGTGCTTTTCATTGTGTTGGGGAGCCTTTGATTGAAGCGAAGGCGATATTTGTTGCTGATTCTGGCCGCTGGTTTTGTGGATTTGGTAAAAAGGGGCGTTTGCGAACCGCGTGGAGTCTGGCCGGGGCTGAATTGATTATTTCTAAAAGCACGATTGAAGCAGTTAGAGAGCTGTTGGATGAAAAGGGAGTAAATTATCAGGTTCGAACAATCGCTTTATTGACTCAGCAGGAAGAACAATGCAGGGAGCAGGCCAGGAAAAAAGAACAGGACGAAAAAGC
>NZ_JBLYZI010000267.1:0-844 GCF_057680865.1 Endozoicomonas sp. Z74 | reverse complement strand
CCGGAAAGGCAGCTGATAGTGAGCTAAAGTATGTGAATTTGGTTTGCTATGGCTCGCACAGTACTCAAAGATGATCAATGGGATCGGATCAAAGACATGTTACCAGGCAAGGCCTCTGATCCCGGACCAACAGCTGAGAACAGGTTGTTTGTTGAGGCGATTCTTTGGATGGCTCGTACTGGCGCTCCGTGGAGAGACCTGCCTGAAGAATTTGGTGATTGGCACAATACGTATAACAGATTCAATCGCTGGTGTTCGAAAGGCATATGGAATCAAGTCTTTGAAGAGCTGAGTAGGGACTGCGATCTGGAGTACTTAATGGTGGACGGCTCAATCACGCGTGTTCATCAGCATGGGGCTCCTAAAAAACAGCTCAAAAAACCGAAGCCGTCGGAAAATCAAGAGGTGGATTAACGACCAAGATCCATGCCGCCACTGATGCTCTTGGCAACCCTATTCGCTTTATTCTTACCGCTGGGCAAGCATCAGAGTATGGTCAAGCCAATGCTCTGATAGAAGGTTTGTCAGCTGACTTTGTTCTTGCTGACAGAGGATACGACTCGAATGCGTTCCTTCTTGAGATCAAAGAATCAGGTGCTGAACCGGTCATTCCTCCGAAACGCAACAGGTTAGAGCAGCGATATTATGATAAAGAGCTCTACAAGGAACGGAATTTGGTTGAGCGACTATTTCAAAAGCTCAAGAACTTCCGACGTGTAGCAACTCGTTACGAGCGGCTTCTGCGTAACTATACGGGAATGCTTCAAATAGCAGCCATCATGGTCTGGTTGGCATGAGTTTGAGTTAAAATCTGGCAGATCGGTTAGATGAGAACGCCGCCTAG
>NZ_JBLYZI010000266.1:0-844 GCF_057680865.1 Endozoicomonas sp. Z74 | reverse complement strand
TGTCGATAATCACCTGAAAGAACAGCGGCGTAATCAGGGCGAACAGTTGAATAAAAAACGACGCCAGCAGTACTTCATAGAGCAACTTTTTATGCTTGAGCATGGCCGGTATAAACCAGCTGAAGTCGAACCGGGTTAATGCTTCTGGCAGCAGAGAGCGTCTGGTGATGAAATAAATCTCGCCTGTTATTATGGAGTCAAGAACATCCAGGGAGACTGCTTCTGGTGATGACTTATCTGGGCGCTGAACTAATGCTTTACTCGCATTAACTTTAGCAATCACCAAATAATCTCCGTCGACACTTTTAGCAATGACCGGAGCAGTAAGGTTTTCAAGTTGATACGCATTCGTTTTTTGAAATTGAACTCTGAGCTTTAGTGATTTTGCTGCCCTTAGAATCTCAAATTTGTTTATTAATTGTTCGTTTATGCCAAGTTGGCGTCGAATTTGTTCTGGGTTGGCTGATATTCCATAATATCTTGCAATCATTGCAAGGCAGCACAGGGCTGAGTTCGTATTTCTTACTTCACCCATTAGTACATACACTTTATTGTTGTATTTACGTTTTATTTACGATGGATTTAACTACAGGTTATGTGTAAGTTACATAGTCTAATAAGACTATTTGGTTAATTGGCAATTAATCAAAAAAAGCAATGGTTGTTTTTTTGTATGGTTGGGTGTTTTTTTATCGAAAATTTCAGCAAGCGATAAGGTGCATTAGTTCAGATCTGATCTGACAATTCCCTCTTCAAAAAAGGGAAGGGTTACCGATTTAGATAGAGGGTGAAATCACTGAAATCTAAATCGTAAAAAGGTAACCCTTATGATTCATACTAATCA
>NZ_JBLYZI010000265.1:0-858 GCF_057680865.1 Endozoicomonas sp. Z74 | reverse complement strand
GCTTATCAGTGAGCGAGGAGAATTTGGAAAACAGGGCTTTTGCAGACATCGAAAGACAGGAAAAACCCTGATTATACAGGCTGTTTCTTGATGGCGCTGTTCAATTGGTGATCATGTTTTTGCCCTGGCCACCCCATTCAGTGCAAACACTCACATTAGAAAATACAAATCAAGAAGCAGCGTCAGATGCTCCAGCGGAGGTCAAAATCTTGTCTGAAGGAGACATCGCGTTATCGTCTGATGCTGCGGATGATGAACCCAAAGGGGCTGAAGGAGGAAATCATCCAGAAGAACACCACACAGTTGCAGATGAACTATTAACGACCCTTTCAGAAGAACATCAAAATAACATTCTTTCAACTCTTCCTACAGACTACTCCCACGAACAACGCAGCAATGCAATTATCAGTTATGTTGCTCAACACCAAGGCATACCAAAAGAACAGCTCATGCGCTCTATACTCGAAATCAAGCGTGTATCAACTCTATTTTCAAGCATACCTGATGAGCTTGCCCGCCCTCCCGGAGAAGAAGACAAGCTTGGTATGTTTCCCCAGTCAGAGCAGGTCCATCAATTTATCAATAACCTTATGCAATCAATACAGCAGACTTTCCCACTCTCTCGCCCCCCCTTATCAAGCTTTATCGAAGCTAATGGAAGTCAATACAATATAGCGAACTCAGCCACCCTCAACCTCTCTTCTGAGGACCAACTTCAAACCATACAAACTGGCGCTGTTCAAATTAAGTGTTGCTCTACCCAATGTATAGAAACTTGATCTAAAAAAGCCTCCTCTGAGAAGAGTTGAGTTTTAAGAAACCTTTTCCACCCGAGGTAACGAGACAGGTATTTTGTTG
>NZ_JBLYZI010000264.1:0-865 GCF_057680865.1 Endozoicomonas sp. Z74 | reverse complement strand
ACAAAATACCTGTCTCGTTACCTCGGGTGGAAAAGGTTTCTTAAAACTCAACTCTTCTCAGAGGAGGCTTTTTTAGATCAAGTTTCTATACATTGGGTAGAGCAACACTTAATTTGAACAGCGCCGGCCATACAGGTCAATAACGCCGCCTCATCCAGTAGTGCCTGACTTTTGTAGCGGCCTTCCCAGAAACGACCTTTACATCCGTCTTCCTTATTGGCCTCCCTAGCCAAGTGTTCATTTACGCAGCGCATAAACCAACTGATATCCATCAAACGTTTGCGGTACTCTTCGGCGTACTCCTCTACTCGATGTAGCTCTGACTTATCCAGAGAGCCTCCTGCCAGAAATCGTTGAACCAGTGGAGCCCCGTTAAATAGCATTGCCCAACGATTCAGGACTTCCTCTGTGCTCCACCCTTCAGCTTGCTCCCGGTTGATATGCAATACCACATGGTAGTGGTTGGACATTACAGCATAAGCACAGATTTCCAGAGAAAAAATGCCAGACAGCTCTTTCAAGCGATCAGAGACCCATTGTCGCCGGTGCTCATAACTCTTACCTGAAAAAGCATCCTTGCCACAAAGAAAAGCTCTTCGTACACAGCGTGCCATGCAGTGATAGTAGGGCGTACAAGAAGGATCGATCAGGTTTTTCCGGGCTGTTGTCATGGTTATCTGCTTTTTCACGAGACGAAACGAAAGTGTTTAAAGCAAGGAAGCTTCGCTGGTTCAGAACCCCCCTGTGTCAGGATAGATGTCGCCTCTTTTGACTCATGACTCTCTTCAATGGAGAGATGATTAAAAGAGGCAGTTATGGCTCGCTACTCCAAAGAAATGAAAGAGGCCGTCATCCAGAAGATGAT
>NZ_JBLYZI010000263.1:0-869 GCF_057680865.1 Endozoicomonas sp. Z74 | reverse complement strand
TACCTGATTACCACCCAACCTCAGCTCGATTTCTCGGCTAAAATGACGACACTGGCTTTCAGTTCAAGCGAGGTGTTGTCATGGCTAAGAACAAAATCCAGTTTCAGAAAGGCTTGAGCATTACGGCTTTCCTTGATCAGTACGGTACAGAAGAACAGTGTCGAGACAAGTTCTTCCAGTGGCGTTGGCCCAATGGTTTTGTCTGTCCTCAGTGCGGCGGCCAACATTACTGTACTCTTAAAACCCGTGAGCTTTACCAGTGCAACCGTTGCCATCACCAGACTTCGCTTACCACGGGAACCATTATGGAGGCCACAAAGCTTTCATTTACCACCTGGTTTTTAGGCATGTATCTCATGACCCAGACCAAAAACGGAGTCTCTGCCCTTGAGTTGTCCCGACAGCTGGGCATCTCATACAACGCCTCATGGCGTATGAAGCACAAGTTAATGCAAGTCATGAAGGAGCGAGATGACAGCCAGCCCCTGCAAGATCATGTCCAGATAGATGACTCCTACTGGGGCGGAGAAAAGCATGGCGGTAAGCGTGGTCGTGGCTCAGAAAACAAACACCCCTTTGTGGCGGCTATTCAGACGAATGAAGATAACCACCCCCTCTATATGCGTTTCAGCATGGTAACCAGTTTTCGAAAAAAAGAGCTGGAGCTCTGGGCTCGCAAGCATCTGGGTAGTAATACATGCTGTGTCGTCAGTGATGGCTTAGGAGCCTTTACCGGAATCGCTGATGCTGGCCATCCACATGAGTCCGTAATAACGGGTGGTGGGTATGAGTCAATGGATAATGAGTTGTTCACGTGGGTAAATACCATGATTGGTAATGTGAAGAACTCTCTCAAGGGCAGTTATCAC
>NZ_JBLYZI010000262.1:0-958 GCF_057680865.1 Endozoicomonas sp. Z74 | reverse complement strand
AAGAACGCCAATGGAAACTCTGATAGATGGCAAAGAGATCTGGAAGGAAAAATTTGTAGCCTGAATTTGACCTGACAGACACCCTCTGAAAAATCGGTGACTGTCAGATCAGGTCTGAACTACTACAATTGGTTGCCCGTTCTGGTTTTTGCTCATATAGCTGGTTGCTCTATCTGATGAATATTGCAGCTTATTGTCTGAGTAAGTCAGACAACGGTCTTTCCCCTTACCCCTAAGGGAGGCTCCCGGGGTATCCTCCCAGTTGATGTAGGGGTATATAAACTCGGTTGGCAGCAGCCTGGTTTTTTGGTGATTGTCAGGGTCTTCATCCAGCCATACCTGTATATGGCGACCAAACCAGTGGGGACCGAAAAGAGAATCAGGAAGCCCCTTTATTTCTTGCATGGCTTGTAACATCATTGATAGCATCGGGTGATGCCGGGTTGCTGCAAAAAAACCATTGCTCAGGTAAATTGATTCTCCTGGAAAGTATGTCTCCATATAGTTTTTATTGAATCCATGATGATCTTCATGCGCTATGACCAGACTGTGAGAATTCTTTGCTATCATGGCAAGAGGCTTGAGTAACTCAAACTTCATGTCAAAATAAAATCCGCCATGATCATGAATGATTCGGTATCGGATGATGTCGCTGATAAACGCCTTTAGATTTACTTGATGATGATGCTCATGCTGCCTGATCTTTTTGATGATGGATAGCTCATATCTGAGCATCTTGGTAATTGGGAATGTTTTTATTGTTCCTCCTTTTGGGGTGCTGGATTGACGAATGATTTTTCCATAAGGGGAGTCAAGGTCTGTGGGGTGTATTGTAGTAGTTCAGACCTGATCTGACAGTCACCGATTTTTCAGAGGGTGTCTGTCAGGTCAAATTCAGGCTACAAATTTTTCCTTCCAGATCTCTTTGCCATCTATCAGAGTTTCCATTGGCGTTCTT
>NZ_JBLYZI010000261.1:0-969 GCF_057680865.1 Endozoicomonas sp. Z74 | reverse complement strand
ACAAAATACCTGTCTCGTTACCTCGGGTGGAAAAGGTTTCTTAAAACTCAACTCTTCTCAGAGGAGGCTTTTTTAGATCAAGTTTCTATACATTGGGTAGAGCAACACTTAATTTGAACAGCGCCGGCATTACCGCTTCCACAAAAGGCCAGGGAAACGAGGCAGCAAGCTTTGCAAACGGAGGAAACGAAAACGGTTGCAACCAGAAGAGCAGAAGCTCCAGCGACCAGACCCAAAAAGCCTACCCCTCAGGAAAAAAGACAAACCAGGCCTGATATTCCTCCAAAACCAAACCTCCGCCATCAAGGAAAAATGGCGGTTCAAAGTGCCACAGACAAATTTCTTCTGGGCATTCAAAAGCCTCAAAACCAGGCACAGGTTATGACGGGCGTTTTCACCAGGCTAACGGACAAACAGACACAGGCCAAAGAAGCAAAAACAGTCATTGATGTTTATGACCGCCTGATTCCCGACTCCGTAAAAACCAGAATTTATCAAGGTGAAATCATCCGCCCAAATACCCGATCAGAGAGAAACACCCAAAAACCCCAGCGTTTTCTGCCAAGCCCCACTCCCAGACAGATCAATGAGTTGAAGAAAATGGGCCTTCCACCCTTCGCCTCTGAAGAACAAATGTTATTAGCGCTGGCTAACAGAGCCAGGAAATCCTGGGAGCGCATAACAAATGATACAGATATGGAAGCCCATAATCGTCAAATGCAGAGCCTGAGGTTCACCTATAAGTTGCTGTTCCGAAAACCCTGACAGAACATGGCAAAGTCAATTGCCAAATGACTGATACATAATACCAAGAACCAGTATTGACTTTTCCCAGGAGGCTGCAGGGCAAAAACATGATCACCAATTGAACAGCGCCATCAAGAAACAGCCTGTATAATCAGGGTTTTTCCTGTCTTTCGATGTCTGCAAAAGCCCTGTTTTCCAAATTCTCCTCGCTCACTGATAAGC
>NZ_JBLYZI010000260.1:0-969 GCF_057680865.1 Endozoicomonas sp. Z74 | reverse complement strand
GCTTATCAGTGAGCGAGGAGAATTTGGAAAACAGGGCTTTTGCAGACATCGAAAGACAGGAAAAACCCTGATTATACAGGCTGTTTCTTGATGGCGCTGTTCAATTGGTGATCATGTTTTTGCCCTGGATCACGGTGGTTTAGTGACGCAGACGCAGCTACCTGAGAAGAGGAGTGCATTTGGGCGTAATACCACGCTTCATACTGTTAATGGATCAGGTCCAATAAAGAAGGCAATAGCATATGCTTTGGCCTTTGAAGGCGAAGGCAATCTTGTTCAGTATCCTTATGTAAGCTTGGAAAAATTCTGTCAACTGGGGTTTCACTGCCACCCATTAGTTGGTGCCTTAGAGTTAACTGTTCCATTTGAAGCAAAGTTAGCAGCAGCTGCTCATAGTGCACTGGCAAAGAGTGGCCTGGGAATGAAACAGCGTATTTTTGATGATGACTTGCGTGGTCCATGCAAGACGGCTCACGGTTTGGCTCTAAAGGAATGTTTTGCAAAATTTGGTGGAGAAAAACCTGGTACACATAAAGACATGCATGATTTTTGTGAAAAATATACAGAAGCTTATAGCTCTAATTTGCTTTCGCAGTTAGTAGAGGTTGAGGTCATTAGTAAACAATTTTTAGAAACAACTCAAATAAAAAAGGATTTAGAATCGTTCTCCAAACCTATTATTAAAGCTATTCTAAAACCCATTTTACCTGACTCGGAAACTACATCACAAGCGAGATTTCCTCAAATTCAAGGTGCTTTTGATGACTTTTTCCTTGAGACTGAGTATATGATCTTGGATCAAGCGGATGGTAGCCATCAAACTCAACCATCACATATAGACACGGCGCTGTTCAAATTAAGTGTTGCTCTACCCAATGTATAGAAACTTGATCTAAAAAAGCCTCCTCTGAGAAGAGTTGAGTTTTAAGAAACCTTTTCCACCCGAGGTAACGAGACAGGTATTTTGTT
>NZ_JBLYZI010000259.1:0-975 GCF_057680865.1 Endozoicomonas sp. Z74 | reverse complement strand
CATTTTTGCCAGAAAGCGCTCTTTGCGGGTGGTTCTGCGTTTATGGACAAACTCACTGTCTGCGAAACTAAGCTGGCTCATGGACAGAAACTCAAGCTGGAAGCGATGGGAGTATTATCTCATGGCTAGGGACTTAATCGCACCTTCCCTAGTCCTTGCTGTAATCACTTTAAGTTTTCCTTTGCCTGGCACGATATGATGAGCTGTATGATGTGGGCTAGGCTTTGGAACTCCTTCTGCTCTCATATATTTTTCTAAGGTTTCGGTAGGGTGATGACTTTCAGCTTCCAACATTGATATAGCTTGAGCTCTATCGGCCAAGCTTCCATTTACAGCAGCCATACCATTTTCCCTATATGTGTCGAGCTGAGCTTGGATATCAATTAGTGTATGGATTTTCTCTCTTTCACTTTTCAGATGTTTGAGTGCTACTTTCTTTTCTTTTTCTCTTTTTTGATTATTCAGGCCCCTATCTTTCTTGTAGTGTTTCTCGACCATTTTTTCATAGTTCTGAATCGCTGCTTCTAAGGGCGTCATTTCATGAAGAAATTTTGTGATTCTAACTCCATTACGATATTCAACTTTCATTTATCTTCCCTTTTTTATTATTAAATCAAAGCAGCTAACAGTGGTTTATGCAGCCTAGATTCGCATAACACGCTATCTGCGGAAAGCAGATAGTATTAAAAAAATATTTGTGATCAATAGGTTAAAAAGTCACTTATGATTTCGACCATTTACCAACCCGTTCGCCTTATGGTGGACCCCATTGTCTAGACCACAAGATCCACTTTTTAAGTTATGTTCCGACTGTTGTTGAAGTCCTCAGCCAAAGTGTATTGCCTGAGGTGTTTTATAGTTCAGTGATTGATGTAGCCTTTCAGTATTGTAGAACTGGAAGTATTTTTCCAGCCCTTGGTACAGCTCGGCTACCGTTCTGAATTCGTTTAAATAGAGCCACTCATATTTCACAGA
>NZ_JBLYZI010000258.1:0-1003 GCF_057680865.1 Endozoicomonas sp. Z74 | reverse complement strand
TCTGATCGCTCAGGGTTTAGCCATACTTCAGTGGGTAACTGCCAGTTTCTGGTATTGCGGCTTCCCCAGCGTTCTGGGTGTTGCTCCTTCGCTTTACGATAAACAGCTTCTCGGTTTATTACTTTCTGTTGAGCTTGACCCGTGTGCCTGTCATGGGGCGTCTGGAACTTGATACCACTGTGCTTATGCTCCTCGTTATACCAGTTCACGAACTCATGTACCCAATCTCTGGCCGCCACAAGGTCGGCAAAATGCTTTGGGTACTCAGGACGATATTTCATGGTTCTGAAGCCAGACTCTGAATAAGGATTGTCGTTACTTACACGAGGCCTACTGAACGATGTCTGCACACCTAACTGCTGAAGTGTGCTCAGCATAGTCGAACCTTTCATAGGGCTACCATTGTCCGAGTGCAGAACAAGCGGCTGCTTCTGAAGACTGATCTTGTGTTGCATAAAGGCTTTCCGGATCATTTGTGAAGCCAGGTCAGTGGACTCTCTTTCATGGACTTCCCAAGCCACTATCATACGGCTATAGACGTCCAGAACCATGTAGAGGTAGTAATACTTGCCCCTGATGGGCGACCCTAAAAATGTAATATCCCATGACCATAGCTGGTTCGGAGCCGTTGCCCGGTGTGATGTCGGCTTTCGCTTGCAGGGCTTTTGACTGCGGCCACGGTGATGCTGCTGATCATGCGCCTTCAGCACCCGGTAAAAAGTGGACTCAGAGGCCAGGTAAACACCTTCATCAGCCAGTGTCGGTACTATCTGGCTGGGAGGCTTACTTTTGAACTGATCACTGTTACAAACTTCCAGAATCTCGTTTTGTTCACCCTCTGTCAGTTGGTTGGCAGGCGTCGGACGATTAACATGTTTGCGTTGATCTTCCCGAACCTGAACTGCATCTTCTTGCCAGCGCTGGACCGTGCGTATCGACAGGTTGAGGGCAGCACAGGCTTTGGCCTTTCGTGCGCCCTGTAAAATGGCTTCCTGGATTAAGG
>NZ_JBLYZI010000257.1:0-1033 GCF_057680865.1 Endozoicomonas sp. Z74 | reverse complement strand
TGATTAGTATGAATCATAAGGGTTACCTTTTTACGATTTAGATTTCAGTGATTTCACCCTCTATCTAAATCGGTAACCCTTCCCTTTTTTGAAGAGGGAATTGTCAGATCAGATCTGAACTAATGCATTTAAATACACTGCCATTTATTGGGCAATGAGAGTGGAGGGTATACCCCGGCTTTTCAGAAGCAGGCCAGGCAGCAAGGTTGACGGATTGTGCTAGGAGTGGGGATTGAATACCAGTTGAGTGACCTGATCGGCGGAGGGCGGTCTGGCTTTCAAACATGCCTGGCTGGCGAAATACCAGACAGGCTGATGGGGCGAAGGCCAGGCCAGAACTACTACACCTGAACTAAACCATGGCGAGCCTTGATCTCCGACTGACCATGGTGACGGCTACTTGCCAACCACCTCAAGGTGCTCAATCCCATACTTGCAGAACTCCTCTTGATAGGCCTCTTTCAGCTTCTCTGTCGCGATAAATTTATCTTCAAAGCTCATTTTTTTAATGACCGATTCATGGTGTTTTCTGAGAAAATCACGGGAGGCCAGATGGTTCTCAAGTTCGTCCCAGAAACTGTTATTCTGAAACCTTTCAATGAATTTCATGTACTCCCCTTCCATATCGTAATCCTGAGTGGCGAAATACTCTTCCTGTTTTTTATCAAAGGTAACCCGATCCTCACACCCGGCCTCTTTGGCATGGGACATTACCTTCTGACTGATGACCCGGTACTGCTGAGTAGCTGCAAACTCCTCATCACTGATGGAGTGCGCATTCAAGACCCAGTCGGCCATTTTGATCATATCCAGCAGCAGCCGGTACTCTTTTTTGGTGAAATTAATTTTCATGGAGGTGTCCGTTTAGTGAGAATGAGGCTGGCGGTTATCCCGACCAGCATTAGATGTAGTAGTTCAGACCTGATCTGACAGTCACCGATTTTTCAGAGGGTGTCTGTCAGGTCAAATTCAGGCTACAAATTTTTCCTTCCAGATCTCTTTGCCATCTATCAGAGTTTCCATTGGCGTTCTT
>NZ_JBLYZI010000256.1:0-1062 GCF_057680865.1 Endozoicomonas sp. Z74 | reverse complement strand
ACCTTCTCAAGCTTGATACTTCAGTGAAGGCTGGTATCAAGAACAAACGTAAAACCTGTGGCTGGGATGAAGACTATATGATGAAAGTGCTTGGGCTGATTGATTCTTGATCATGTTTTTGCCCTGGTAAAACCATTAGCATTTGGCGTGGGGTAAAAATGAACAGAGAAGAAAACTCGGAATCCCGGGGTAAACCTCTGATAGTCAATTGCGAGATCACCCAAGAAGAACAAATAGTAACAATTAACGGAGATTCTTTCATTACAAAATGCTCATGGGATGCAGAACCTGATAAAGACCTGTTTAGTGATGATGAGTTTTTTGAGTAAATCTACCAATAGAGATAACAATAATGAACCAAGCCTTAAGACCAAAGCTACCAGGACTCTTAGCTCGCGATGTATACGCGCTAACTAAAACCGCAACAATCAAGGACGCTATTACTGTTTTAAACTCCAGATATCAAGGAAGACTCGAGTTTCATGAAAAGAGCTTATTAAAAGGAAAAACGGGAGGGCCAGGATACATCAAAGTCCGCACCGCCTTTGGATTTGTATTAATTGGTAAAAAGTCTCTAGAAAGAAACATTTTCATTATATTTCGAGGAACACAATATTTAGCTGACTGGCTTACAAACCTAAACGTTCTTGTAGAAAGATCACATTCTGGACAACTCATCCATGAAGGCTTCAATAAGGCTTTTCGATCTATGCTACCGCAAATTAAAGAGTTAACTGATAACCTTCCAGATAATATTCAGTATCACTGCATCGGCCACAGCCTTGGTGGAGCACTGGCAACCATAGCAGCACAATGGCTTAGCACCGAGAAAAATATGAAACCTTATCTATACACCTTTGGAAGCCCCAGGGTTGGACTTAACTGTTTTGCCTCGCACTGCACGCAGAAAATAGGGAAGGTGCGATTAAGTCCCTAGCCATGAGATAATACTCCCATCGCTTCCAGCTTGAGTTTCTGTCCATGAGCCAGCTTAGTTTCGCAGACAGTGAGTTTGTCCATAAACGCAGAACCACCCGCAAAGAGCGCTTTCTGGCAAAAATG
>NZ_JBLYZI010000255.1:0-1063 GCF_057680865.1 Endozoicomonas sp. Z74 | reverse complement strand
AAGAACGCCAATGGAAACTCTGATAGATGGCAAAGAGATCTGGAAGGAAAAATTTGTAGCCTGAATTTGACCTGACAGACACCCTCTGAAAAATCGGTGACTGTCAGATCAGGTCTGAACTACTACACTTTCACCTTGGTAGGGGTAAGCACCTATTATGCTGGTGACCTCTAAAAAATAACTTCCTTGTCTGGCTTCTTGTTTGATTCGAGAAAGGTAGTTTTTAATTAGCTGGATACTGCCTTGCTCATTAAGGTTGCTAATTTCCAATTGTTTATTTCCATTATTTCTAAAGTCTTGAAGGCAGGTCTCATGATTTTTGTGTAAATCATTAATGTCTGTTTTATCAGCAGGTTGACCTGTAAAGTGACGCTGTATTTGTTCATTGTTGCCTACAGCACACTTTAGCGACTCTCTGATTGGCTGAGTGCACTGTTCGTGCTCGTTATGGGCATTATTTCTTGCTTTTTGCACAGTTATAAAAGCCAGTTCAGTATCTATCCAGTCTCGCTTTTTTTCATTAATAGCTGAGATACATGTTTGTAGTTCATTCCTGCTCTCCGCTGCATTCGTCAGGCAGTTACAGGCTCCAACTGTTTCGTGAATGCATTGGCTATCAACTTCCTGGCTTGATGACTCCAGAGAACTATTTGCAGTTGTATCAGCACCCGCTATGTCTGCTATTAAATCAGGCATCTGGCAGTTTGAAGTATTATGGTCAGAACATTGGCATTTAGTGCAATAGGCACGTACGTTTTCAACCATTAGGCTTGAAATGATAGATGTCAGACATACTAAGGAAAAAATACAGGTCATCCAGTGATGGCCAAGTATAACAACAGCCCAATAACCTGAAATACTTTTTCTCACCGTTTTGATGTTCCTTGTTTAATAAGGGGCGCTCGTATAGATTAAGGAAGGTGCGATTAAGTCCCCAGCCATGAGATAATACTCCCATCGCTTCCAGCTTGAGTTTCTGTCCATGAGCCAGCTTAGTTTCGCAGACAGTGAGTTTGTCCATAAACGCAGAACCACCCGCAAAGAGCGCTTTCTGGCAAAAATG
>NZ_JBLYZI010000254.1:0-1064 GCF_057680865.1 Endozoicomonas sp. Z74 | reverse complement strand
ACCTGAGCTTTGAATTCAGGTGCATGACGCTTCCTTTTTCTGACTGTCATTTTCCCCTCCTTGAAAGGGCATCATACAGTCGAAAAACTTAACTTAGCCAGTGGTCCAGTTTTTGGGGTCCACTATATGCACAGTGGAAATGTCCTGGAGAGGAGCTGCGCCTTCCTTATCGACAGACAAAATACTGTATATTCCCCTGGGCTATTTTGGTTATACGCCATGCAGAGAGGGTAAGGAAGATAAAGAGCCAGATCGTTCAGGGTTTCTTCCTTACCTGATCAAAGTTGATTCAACCCTGGATGAACGGGCACCATGGCCGAAGAAATTCAGGGATAATAACAACACAAGTTATCTTCCAAAGGTTGTTGACTAGTTAAAATAGGGTGGTACTTAATTGTTGTATATAATTTACCTTGGATCTCTGCAGGTTGCTGTCAAGTTCGTTAATCCCATCAGACGATGATTTCCCTTCTTGGGCATGATGCTGGCTGCTGACTGCTGATTGTGGTGACAGCATCCTGTATCTGAAAAAGGTGAATGTTCGGTTTTGATGATAAGGTATGAGCCAGAAAAGTACAGGTTTTGATCATATTTACCGATCCCGATGGTAACCGATATGAAGCTTACTGGAGGGCAGCAACACTGATGTTGATTGGTTTGTATGTCTTGGAACGGTTGGCAAAAAAAGCCGCTGGAACCGCTGCGGGCTTGGCTGGTCTGCGTTTTTATCTGGCTTCTTTTTAATTGAAAAGCAATTTTTTTATTCTCATCAGCTATGAAATAACGCGGATCTTAGTTCATCTGCTGAAAGTTATTTGTAAAATAAAAATTTACTTAAGATAAATTTTTACTACACTGTCTAGCAAAGTTATCCACTGTCGCATGTTTTTAACATAAAATCATCTTGCGGTTTTTTCAGATGTTGTATTTTACTGAGCCCCCTGTGTCAGGATAGATGTCGCCTCTTTTGACTCATGACTCTCTTCAATGGAGAGATGATTAAAAGAGGCAGTTATGGCTCGCTACTCCAAAGAAATGAAAGAGGCCGTCATCCAGAAGATGAT
>NZ_JBLYZI010000253.1:0-1091 GCF_057680865.1 Endozoicomonas sp. Z74 | reverse complement strand
AAGAACGCCAATGGAAACTCTGATAGATGGCAAAGAGATCTGGAAGGAAAAATTTGTAGCCTGAATTTGACCTGACAGACACCCTCTGAAAAATCGGTGACTGTCAGATCAGGTCTGAACTACTACAGATAAGGCCCCTTTTTTTGTTTCGTACTCCAGCCATCAATTGCAGCAGCAACGGACTTGAGCGATTAAAGATTTTTCGCATTTTCCACCGTATACGGCGTGATAAACAGTGGCGGAAACTCTGGTTGTTTGAACTCAGCAATCAACGCGAGATAATCATCCCGCAACTCTTTAAACTTCTCCGGATACTCATGACGCACGTCGTGTTGCTGGGCCACATCATCCTTTAAATTAAACAACATGGCTCTCACCTCTTTCAGGTTCAGCTTTTTCTTTGCACTGCGCTCACCCGCAAACTTAAGCTGATCATTCCAGGTCATCACCCAGTCACCTTTACGGTACGCAATATCATGAACATAGCGAAAGAAAAGGCTTTCATGAGGTGCGCCTTCTTTTGCTCCATTCAGGAAGGGAACAAGATTCACTCCATCATAACCCGTTTCAGGATCGGCTATACCCATCGACCGGGTCATGGTCGGCGCTATATCCAGAGAAATAACCGGCTGGTCATACACTTTTCCTGCCGGCACCACCCCAGGCCAATTTATAACAAACGGAACCCTTACTCCACCCTCGTAAGTATCCCCCTTAAAACCGCGCAGGTCCGCAGGGTTACCTGCTTTATTCACCGGATTTTTACGACGCAACATGGTCTGATAACCATTATCCGACAAAAAGATAATGGCGGTATTGTCATCAAGCTTTAACCGTTTCAATGTTTCAGTAATTTCACCCACACCATCATCCACCGCCAATGTCGGCGCTGTTCAAATTAAATGTTGCTAACATGGTCTATACTCCCTGAGCATGAGAATTGTCGTGTAAAGTGGAGTTCCAGCCATGAAACCTCAGCAATTCCAAGACATCCTGAAGTCCATACCCATGATGTCCCCAGAGCAGATCGGTGTCCTCCATAAAACTCTGCCGCCCTCACCCATTGCCGGTGATGCACAAGGTATTTCCGG
>NZ_JBLYZI010000252.1:0-1100 GCF_057680865.1 Endozoicomonas sp. Z74 | reverse complement strand
CCAATTGTAGATCTGCTGTACGCTGATACCGAGCTGTTCAGCAACAGCAGAAGCTTTGTGGTCTGGTAAGCCTGCCAGACGAACAGCTTCTTTTCGGAACTCTTCGGTATAAGCAGGGTTTCTATATCGGCTCATGATACACCTCCCAGTTAGACTGTAATCTAACTTAGCGGGGTGTCCACAATTCGTGGGTAACTCCTCGGTATAACGCCCTGTTAAGGTGTGATCAACGCAATACCAAAGCCGCCGCATACCACCTTAAACACATAAGCCAACGCATAGTAAAAATGCCACGCGTTGCGAATCACTCTTAAACAGATTGTTAAGCGTCAACTCAAAGCATGCTAATCAATGCCGAAGCTCCTGCTCCAATAACGCTTCCAACAGTGCTGTTTTCTAACAATTGTTTAAGTAAACTTTTTGCTTCAGGATCGTTACTTTTTGCGACTTCTTCGACCAACTTTTGGACATTGATAGTAACTGATTGAGTGTTATTGTTACCAACTTGAAGCTGCTCGCCTGAGATACTACCAATATTAAAAGTTGTATTGCTAGAGGAGCTTGTTTTGTGTGGTTGAGAAGTCGAGTTTTCCACATGTAAGGTCAACATATGAGGATGATTAGTACCGACATTTAACGTGCCACCCTCTAAAAATTGAACGTCTAGGACTTTCAAATGGATTTCACGTTTACCGGATTTTTGCGTAATTACATCGCCTATCCCTACATCAGGAGTCTCAGTATAAGGTACCAAAACCTGCCCTTTAGACATATTACGTTGAGCTTTATATTCTTGCCCTTCAATGAAAACCACCTCTGGATATGCCAGTGAATCGAAATCCATAAATACTCCTAGTTTAAAAATTGCCACATTGACGCTGGTGTTACCCACTAAAAGTGGACACCTATTGTTGATTTACTTCTTCAAACTTAGCAGGGCTAAGATAACCCAGTGCTGAGTGACGTCGAGTTCTGTTATAGAACATTTCGATGTACTCGAAGATACTGGATCGGGCCTGATCAAGTGTTTGAAACCGCTCCGCATAAACCAACTCAACTTTGAGTCGACTAAAAAACGATTCCATAGCCGCATTATCCCA
>NZ_JBLYZI010000251.1:0-1110 GCF_057680865.1 Endozoicomonas sp. Z74 | reverse complement strand
AAGAACGCCAATGGAAACTCTGATAGATGGCAAAGAGATCTGGAAGGAAAAATTTGTAGCCTGAATTTGACCTGACAGACACCCTCTGAAAAATCGGTGACTGTCAGATCAGGTCTGAACTACTACAGTTAAATAGAGCTTTTCCTGAATTTCAAGTGGCGGTGTTAAACGGCAGATGGGGTTTTCACCTGGCACTTTTGTGAAAAATAGGGATAAAAAAAGAACAACTATCTATTTCCAACAGCAACGAATTCATAAGTGGTTTTTTTATGGCTCCATCAATCCTGAATAATGAAGAGTTAAGTCATGGCCGGTATGACCGGCCATGAGCCAATGGCTCCTTCAGGTCAATCAATACCTGCAGGCAGTTCAAGCACCTCCTCTTGCTGTGTTTTTTTCCCTAGCCACTGTAACCCTCCTTGTACATAAGTGTTGTATAACCTCACCAAAAGCCGTGCCTGGTCGGCGTTTGCTGCTGGGGCAGTTGCTTCTTCAGCCCCACTCAAACCAACGGTCACTTCAGGTGGTTCGTAGGTTTCTGTCTGTGGGTTATTGCCACAAGAGAAGCAGGAAGAATGAGATAAGCGTGACAAGCATAAGAAGCAGTGCCACATTTTTTGTTCAGTCCCGTCATCGATTACCGTTTCTGGTTGTGTCCCGATACTGGTTATTTCTATTATCTCATCTTCGTTATTATCAGCGGCGCTATCATCTCTGTAATCGCTCTGACGACCAAAGAGCTTTGCATAAGAGCTGGTACTGATATCTTGCAGGCCTTGTCTGAACCATGCAACAAGACCACTTCCCTCATTCTGGCTTTCAATATTAAACGCATCCTTAAGCGCATCCTCAAGTACTTCTTCACTCAATTCTTTCGAAGAAGCCTGTTCATTGCTTCTTCTCGGGCGCTGTTCAAATTAAATGTTGCTAACATGGTCTATACTCCCTGAGCATGAGAATTGTCGTGTAAAGTGGAGTTCCAGCCATGAAACCTCAGCAATTCCAAGACATCCTGAAGTCCATACCCATGATGTCCCCAGAGCAGATCGGTGTCCTCCATAAAACTCTGCCGCCCTCACCCATTGCCGGTGATGCACAAGGTATTTCCGG
>NZ_JBLYZI010000250.1:0-1130 GCF_057680865.1 Endozoicomonas sp. Z74 | reverse complement strand
AAGAACGCCAATGGAAACTCTGATAGATGGCAAAGAGATCTGGAAGGAAAAATTTGTAGCCTGAATTTGACCTGACAGACACCCTCTGAAAAATCGGTGACTGTCAGATCAGGTCTGAACTACTACAAATCATCATGCTACGGCTACTGACTTCATTATGCACCATTGCTGCCCAGACAAGACTTAAAAGAAATGCTAATAGTCCTCGACCAAACTCGAAAACGCCAAATGCAACACCCTGATGCTCTTTAGTAGTCGATATACTAACAGCTTTAAAATTAGCTGGTTTAAAAAGAACTTCGCTCAATAATAGCATCAGGAAGAAGCAAAGTAACAGTGTGGTCATACTTAATCCGGGAGAGTTTAATGCAATAAATAAGGAAATAAAACCAACGCCGAGTGTGGTAAGTAACATAATGCTTCTTACTTTAAAACGGTCACCAATCCAACCTAATCCAATGGTGCCTACTAATATAACCAAACCCTGCATTGAGTATAACTCACCAGCCTCTGAATCAGAGATGCCCATGGCGACAGGAAATCCTAATGGTAATGAGTTTCGAAGATCCCAAAATGCATATAACAACTGAGCATTAGCTGTAATAAACAAGAGCTGAACAATGCTCTGGATTGAGAACCCAAATTTAGAGATTATTTTTGTCATGTTTTTCCACCGTTATGCTAGTGACAATTTGTTTAAGAAGTAACCGTTCGGGATTATCAGGTGGTTTTAGGGGTGGTTGACCTTGGTTCATTGAGATTGAATGCGATTTCTTCAAAATAGCTTGTTTTGCCTGATGAAAAAGTAACAGTTACTTGAAGAGTTTGATTTTCTTCGGACGCCAGGGTTTATTTAAAGCCCTTTGCACCTTGTGTAGTGCTTACAAACTAAAATATATAAAAATTAAAGAAATGTGTGTTGTGGAAAATAATGAATTTCGAGTGTTGAAAATAATATATATGATTAGTTGGTTTGCTTCCGAATTGAGTCTAGTTTTTTATGTGTAGTAGTTCAGACCTGATCTGACAGTCACCGATTTTTCAGAGGGTGTCTGTCAGGTCAAATTCAGGCTACAAATTTTTCCTTCCAGATCTCTTTGCCATCTATCAGAGTTTCCATTGGCGTTCTT
>NZ_JBLYZI010000249.1:0-1145 GCF_057680865.1 Endozoicomonas sp. Z74 | reverse complement strand
GTGGTTAAACCCTGCCACTTTCAAGTAAGTTTTTGGTGGATTATCCACCAAAAATTGCAGGGGCTAGGCTGCTTTTGCGATCCCAAAAGATGAATTTATCAAATAGCTGGGGTTGTTCGCACCTTCCCTAAGAAATTGTGGCATTTATATATAGTTTCATAAGAAAGGGAATCCAGTAATGCCTTAAATATGAGCTCAGTATTTCATATCACTTGGTTGAGGTTTAGAAGTCTATGAAAAATTTAAGATGCCCTGATTGCCGAAAAGAAGCTGTAACGTCAAAAGTGAAAGTGAGGGTTGCCTGTGATTTTGGCAGTATTTTTCATTTGGCTCCTGACGGGAATCGTTCTTTATTTTTCCGGACCTAAGCGTATTGGTACAAAATAGTTCCATATCTGAATATCAGTTATACAGCTTGTCAGAGATGAAAATGGATTGCGGCGGAAAACTTGAATAACTTGTTATTTAGTCTATTTTAATATTTTCGGTAATCTGAGTGGGAAGAATTACCAATAAGCACCTGTGGAATGAAAGTAAGGTCTTTGGTAGACATGGCTTTGTATATATAGGATGAGGTTTGTTTTAAAAATGAAAGTGAGTGATAGCATTTCGTTAAGGCGGTCGAAAATATGTGGGACGCCAAAAGATTACAGCGAAGATATGTACAAAATTTATTTTGAGGTATTGGATTGTAATGAGATAGCACTGGGTATCCTAACCTCAATTGTAGGTACAGAATACTCGAATCAGATTCTGAATCTGGAGTATGGTTATGAAGTAGCGATGCCTATCCAATGTGTTCCAGACGTTGTTGAACGTTTGATCCAGGCGGATGTTGGTATTTATCAAATTGTAAGAGGAGAAAAAACCGAAGGAAAATGGCGCTAGATTTTGAAGAAACGGTTCATCATGCAGTTCGACTGTATTAGTTCAGATCTGACCAAACAGATGCCCTCTGAAAAACGGTGGCTGTCAGATCAAATCTGAATGACTACAAATTACGGGACAAAAAAAGATCTGTAGTAGTTCAGACCTGATCTGACAGTCACCGATTTTTCAGAGGGTGTCTGTCAGGTCAAATTCAGGCTACAAATTTTTCCTTCCAGATCTCTTTGCCATCTATCAGAGTTTCCATTGGCGTTCTT
>NZ_JBLYZI010000248.1:0-1163 GCF_057680865.1 Endozoicomonas sp. Z74 | reverse complement strand
TGTTATAGAACATTTCGATGTACTCGAAGATACTGGATCGGGCCTGATCAAGTGTTTGAAACCGCTCCGCATAAACCAACTCAACTTTGAGTCGACTAAAAAACGATTCCATAGCCGCATTATCCCAACAGTTACCTTGTCGACTCATGCTAGGTTCACATCCGTTGCGTCGTATAAGGCTTTGATACCGTGTTGCCCGATACTGTACGCCACGATCCGAGTGGATCATTAAACCAGGCTGTATGTTCCGCTGTGCAAATGCCATTTCCAAGGCCCGTGTGATGAGCTGTTCTGTCATCGTTGTATCGAGCGACCAGCCGACGATTTTGCGAGAGTAGAGATCCATGACGGCGGCAAGATACAGCCATCTATCTTTAACCCAGATATAGGTGATATCAGTTGTCCACTTCCGGTTCGGCCCTCCAGCGCTGAAACGACGATTCAGCTGATTATCCGCCACGCCGTAGATGGCTTCAGCACTGGGTGAGTATTTAAATGACTTGCCGTTACGCGCCTTGATGCCAGCCTGTTGCATCAGGCGGGCCACAGCATTCACACAACACTGTATACCCAAAGCATTCAATTCCCGGGTGATCCGCGGAGCCCCATACCTGGCCTTGTAGGATTTGAAGGTCACCATAACCGCCGCCTCAAGCTTTTTGCGACGCAGTTGACGGTTGTTCTCACCGGCAGCTTGCCATCGATAAAAGCCAGAACGAGAGACACTCATGACCCGGCACATAAGCACCAGGGTGTAGGTAGCCCGGTACCTGGCGATCAGGGCGTACTTCATTCCTGGCTTTTCGCGAAGTACGCAGAGACCTTTTTTAAGAATTCGTTCTCTTGTTGTAGTCGTGTGTTCTCACGCTTGAGACGGCGAACTTCTTCGGATTCTTTCTTCGAGTAGTCAACGCCATTGAGCGAGTTGAACTGTTTATCAGATAAACGTGTGAACTGACGTTTCCAATTGTAGATCTGCTGTACGCTGATACCGAGCTGTTCAGCAACAGCAGAAGCTTTGTGGTCTGGTAAGCCTGCCAGACGAACAGCTTCTTTTCGGAACTCTTCGGTATAAGCAGGGTTTCTATATCGGCTCATGATACACCTCCCAGTTAGACTGTAATCTAACTTAGCGGGGTGTCCACAATTCGTGGGTAACTCCT
>NZ_JBLYZI010000247.1:0-1165 GCF_057680865.1 Endozoicomonas sp. Z74 | reverse complement strand
TATAGTGGACCCCAAAAACTGGACCACTGGCTAAGTTAAGTTTTTCGACTGTATGATGCCCTTTCAAGGAGGGGAAAATGACAGTCAGAAAAAGGAAGCGTCATGCACCTGAATTCAAAGCTCAGGTTGCCTTGGAAGCCTACAGAGGCGATAAAACAATCAACCAGTTGGCCAGTGAACATGGCTTGGCAGCTGTTCAAATTAGCCAGTGGAAACGCCAGCTGATAAAACAGGTGCCTGAGCTGTTTGGCCGCACGACTTCGGTTATTGATCCTGATGAGTTAACCGCTCCATTATATCAAGAAATCGGTCGGCTCAAGATGGAGCTGGACTGGTTGAAAAAAAAATCTGGATCAATCGGTTGATCATTTGCGTATGCTTATCGACTTTGACCATCTGGAAATCAGCGTACGCCGTCAGTGTCAACTGCTGGGTCTCAATCGCTCTTCGCTTTATTACCAGGGGCAACCAGCTCAAGAAAGCCCTGAGAACCTTCTGTTGATGGAGTTGATTGACAAAAAATATACAGAGACACCATTTTACGGCAGCCGCAAGATAACGGAGTGGCTAAAAACTCAAGGCCACTGCGTCAACAGGAAGCGTACACAGCGTCTTATGCGATTGATGGGCATAGAAGGTGTTGCCCCCAAGCCCGGAACCAGTTTGAGAAACAAGGAGCACAAGGTTTACCCTTACCTGCTCAGAGGGCTTGAGATTAACCGCCCCAATCAGGTCTGGAGCACAGATATAACGTATTGCGCCATGCCTCAGGGGTTCATGTATCTGGTAGCTATCATTGACTGGTACAGCCGCTATGTGATCAGCTGGGAACTGTCGAATACACTGGATGCTGATTTTTGTATCCAGGCCCTGGAGCAAGCTTTAGAGCTGACAGAACCTGAAATTTTCAACACTGACCAAGGCTGTCAGTTTACCAGTCATGACTTTTTGGCACCGCTAATGGACAGAGAAATCAAAGTCAGCATGGATGGCAAAGGGCGTGCACTGGACAACATTTTTGTTGAACGACTTTGGCGTTCTGTGAAATATGAGTGGCTCTATTTAAACGAATTCAGAACGGTAGCCGAGCTGTACCAAGGGCTGGAAAAATACTTCCAGTTCTACAATACTGAAAGGCTACATCAATCACTGAACTATAAAACAC
>NZ_JBLYZI010000246.1:0-1170 GCF_057680865.1 Endozoicomonas sp. Z74 | reverse complement strand
AGAAAGTAATAAACCGAGAAGCTGTTTATCGTAAAGCGAAGGAGCAACACCCAGAACGCTGGGGAAGCCGCAATACCAGAAACTGGCAGTTACCCACTGAAGTATGGCTAAACCCTGAGCGATCAGAAAATCAGCAGCACTATGATTTAGCTGCATAGGTTGAGGCGACATCTTTCTTGAAAATCACCGGTACTGCGCTGTTTAAGCAAATTATATTTTCGACTCTCTGCTGAGGAATCAGTTTTTGATTTCACCCTTTTACTCTCAGAACCGGATGATTCAGACTCATTTTTTTTAGATTTCAATTGTTTCTTTAGTTTTGACACCTCAGCCCTAAGAATCTCTACTTCATTTTGGCTTTGGCCCCTCTCATCAAGCTTCGCTGCCAAGTCGATATTTTCCGCCTCTAATCGCCGTATTTTATCAGCTCTGATTCGCTCCCGATTCAACTCTTCCAACTGTTTTTTCTTAGCATTTTCTCTTGACCTGGCTCTACCACTTTGAGCTTTTTCAACTTCCGCATCTAGCTTCTCTTCAAGCCCCCTAGTCTTATCTTTTTCTTGTTGAAGGCTTATCTTCAGGTTATTATGCTCCCTACTAAGTTCTAACTGTTTATCTTCCAGTTCTTTTTTTTCTTTTTCGGACTTTTCTTTCTTTTCTTCCAGATTGCGAATTTCACGTCGAATCCTAATATGATGATCAATATAGTCAGTGGGCACTATCTGATTATCCCTAAAATAAAACTCATGAAAGACCGGAAACCCAAAATCAATAGACGCCAGTTCCATATGATCTGATGATAATACATAGTTATGCCCGGAGTGCAATGTAAGCACTGTAAAGCCATCTTGTTCTGTTAATCCTGTATTTTGTGGATTACCTACATAAACAACATTCTTTTGTAAACTGAAAGCAACCACTCCTTTTTTTTCATCCGGCAACTCTTGCAACGTCCAAATTCCCGCAGAAATAGATTCACTATCAAACAGCATCAGGCATAAGCAGAGAGCTTTACACCAACCCGTTAGTCGAATGGTCACCCACATCAGGGCAAAAACATGATCACCAATTGAACAGCGCCATCAAGAAACAGCCTGTATAATCAGGGTTTTTCCTGTCTTTCGATGTCTGCAAAAGCCCTGTTTTCCAAATTCTCCTCGCTCACTGATA
>NZ_JBLYZI010000245.1:0-1186 GCF_057680865.1 Endozoicomonas sp. Z74 | reverse complement strand
AAGAACGCCAATGGAAACTCTGATAGATGGCAAAGAGATCTGGAAGGAAAAATTTGTAGCCTGAATTTGACCTGACAGACACCCTCTGAAAAATCGGTGACTGTCAGATCAGGTCTGAACTACTACACCTGAATTTGACCTGACAGACACCCTCTGAAAAATCGGTGACTGTCAGATCAGGTCTGAACTACTACAACTGAATGAATAACAGGCTCTTGTCTTAGCCAGGAATCTATCTCAGCTCTGAGTTTTTTACCATACTGATACCATGATCTTAACTCTTTATCTAACTCTAGGGAGTGGCTATTGGCCAGTGTCTCATACAAGTTATACCAGTGCCCCATGGATGTACAAAAATCCCTGATCCGTTTTTTGAAACTGTTTTTGCTTTCTTCATCCAGCCATTTTTTTTCATTTAGAAATAAGTTTGTACGACGTTTTATTTCATTGGTTGATATGTTTTCATTTAAACAGTCGAATCCTAAGAGAAGAGACAGACCGGACAGAAGATATTTTTTAGCTGTTTTTAAGTCTCTGAGTGCCTTATCGCTATCGGGTGAGCTTGTCGGTTGATAATTTTTGCCAAATTGGTGCATAATACTCCAGGCATACTCTTCCCAAATGCGATCAATACCGATTAATATCTTGTTTTCTTCGATGTCAAGGTATGGATCGTATTGTTCCATTTCTTTTGTTAAATCACCCTGTGCTCGATATTTATCTATGTTTTCAAGTGTTTTTCTGATATCTTTATGCCAGTATTGACTATTGCCCTTCTCATGAACAGGTATAGCTCTTCGACTGCTTGCAAGTTGCCAACTTGAATCATCATCAAAAAAGCTTACATCATTCTTATTTTCTGTTCGTAAAGAAACCTTTACGGGTGTTCTTTCGGGTTTTACTGCCTTGAAGGTTAATGGCTCTGCGTTTTTTACATCCTCTGTCTTTTCCTGTTTATTGAAAACGATAGGGATTAAATTTGTTTTTACCCATTTTGTTTTTTTTCTTTTTGCAGGAGCAGAGTGCTCTTCGTGATGCATTTCTTTATTCTCTGTATCACGGCGCTGTTCAAATTAAGTGTTGCTCTACCCAATGTATAGAAACTTGATCTAAAAAAGCCTCCTCTGAGAAGAGTTGAGTTTTAAGAAACCTTTTCCACCCGAGGTAACGAGACAGGTATTTTGTT
>NZ_JBLYZI010000244.1:0-1257 GCF_057680865.1 Endozoicomonas sp. Z74 | reverse complement strand
AAGAACGCCAATGGAAACTCTGATAGATGGCAAAGAGATCTGGAAGGAAAAATTTGTAGCCTGAATTTGACCTGACAGACACCCTCTGAAAAATCGGTGACTGTCAGATCAGGTCTGAACTACTACAAATTATACAGGTTTTACTCTTTCAGTTTTTGATCCGCCACTTTCACCATTTGGTAAAATATATGGTACGTTACTTTCACCATCAGTAGAGTTGAGTGTAAACTTTCCTGTTATAACTCAATTGAAATTTCATGGGGCAATAGACAAACCTTACCTAAGCCCTTTATCCATCTCACAATTCTTTGGGGGAATAAGTGTTGCTCAATGTTTACCTTCTCCACTCAACGATTTATTCGGCTTGGGTGTCAGTGAAGTTGATGTTTTATATGATTTGGAAAATACAAATGTTAGTAGGTTAGGAGCAAGAATTGAATCGAGTAGCACAACAGTATGGGAGCTATTGCCTAATCTAAGAGTCAATAACTTAGTGATAGATCTTGAGATTATTTCACCAGCTAATCTTGTGTTAAGACATATTCATGGCGCTGTAAGCGGAAAGGTTGAAGTTGGCGGTGGAATTGTTTCTATCAACGCAGAAATCCCAAAACTATTAATACAAGGAGTGTTAGAAGTAGGTGAAATTAAATTAGGAGAGTTGATAGAGTTATTTTTACCTGATGTTAAAGTAGACCTAAAGTCGGCAATTACCGGTTTCTCTCTTACCGTTATACCTTCAAGTTCTTTTTTTAGTGTTAACTGTGATGTAACAGCTAACTGGGAGGTTGTTGGGGGGCTTTTTAATATTAAGGCTCTTGGCTTTAATATAACAGGCAGCAAAAATGCCAATGCGGGTAGTTTTAGTGGAAAAACACTAATTGGCTCTGGTGAAAACAGAGTTGAGATTGTTGTTGCTGCCTCTTACCAAAATCAAATATGGACGTTCCAAGGCAAACAAACCTCTGGGCAGCTCCCCCTTGGTAAACTGATTTATCAATACCTCGACTGGGATACCGGCCAGGATCTGGGGATTGATGGCCTGGGCGTTATGATCAGGAGTTACCCACGAATTGTGGACACCCCGCTAAGTTAGATTACAGTCTAACTGGGAGGTGTATCATGAGCCGATATAGAAACCCTGCTTATACCGAAGAGTTCCGAAAAGAAGCTGTTCGTCTGGCAGGCTTACCAGACCACAAAGCTTCTGCTGTTGCTGAACAGCTCGGTATCAGCGTACAGCAGATCTACAATTGG
>NZ_JBLYZI010000243.1:0-1258 GCF_057680865.1 Endozoicomonas sp. Z74 | reverse complement strand
GTGGTTAAACCCTGCCACTTTCAAGTAAGTTTTTGGTGGATTATCCACCAAAAATTGCAGGGGCTAGGCTGCTTTTGCGATCCCAAAAGATGAATTTATCAAATAGCTGGGGTTGTTCGCACCTTCCCTAGATTACACTTACATACACACGGTATTAGGATCAACGATCCTGCAAATGGAGTGTATTTAGTGCATAAAGACGAAAATACACCTCACTGGTCTATGCCCAACTCTAGAGGGCACCTAAAATACCATACACATGATTATGAAAGATGGTTATCTCAAAGAATTCAAAGGTTGAATAATATTAATGTTATAAAGACACAACTGCAAGTTGTTGGTAAATTACTTCAAGATAATGAACCTAAAAAAGCTATTGGCTCAATTCGTGCTCGGTGGTAAAACAAATGACTAAAGTCTTTGCAATTAGAAATGACGGATATAAATTTCAATCTCTGGACTTTAATATTCTTGATATTGTTAGGTACGCTCCAGAAGACTCAGTTCCGGATCATATATTTCAATTCAGCCTCAACAATATAGCATTGAGTCAATGGCTACCTGAGATTGACTTAAACTTTATTGCTAATGAGGGTTTTGAGAATGGCCCAATACCTGATATCTCTACAGGACTAGGCGCAACTCTTATATTATCACCTAAAGCTGAACAATATTTAGGAGAACTATTAAAACCTTATGGCGAACTATTACCAATAAAGGTCCGGTCAGAAAGATTTTACATTTTTAATTGCCTTAATTTTTCTGATGAGGAGGGTGGTTGTGAGAGCGCAGATTATAACCTATTAGAAATTAAATTTATAGCCAAAGCTAATAACTTAATTGCTTTTAAATCAAGATCTGATAATTGTTTAACTGTTTTTTGTAATAGCAAGTTAAAGGGTGCTGTAGAGGAGTTTGGCTTATCAGGCGTTATTTTTGATGAATACTTAATCGAAGTTTTCAACTAAATTAGCCAGAGCGCAGCTAAATCAGGTAAGAGCTGGCTTCTCTCCAGCTCTCCCCACACCACCCGGCGTGCGGGTCCGCACCGGGCGGTTCACCGATAATGGTGAAACCTGATCCATAAATCTTTCAGGGAAACAAGCCCAAGAATAAATGACAGGAATAAAGTGCATTAGTTCAGATCTGATCTGACAATTCCCTCTTCAAAAAAGGGAAGGGTTACCGATTTAGATAGAGGGTGAAATCACTGAAATCTAAATCGTAAAAAGGTAACCCTTATGATTCATACTAATCA
>NZ_JBLYZI010000242.1:0-1258 GCF_057680865.1 Endozoicomonas sp. Z74 | reverse complement strand
ATCATCTTCTGGATGACGGCCTCTTTCATTTCTTTGGAGTAGCGAGCCATAACTGCCTCTTTTAATCATCTCTCCATTGAAGAGAGTCATGAGTCAAAAGAGGCGACATCTATCCTGACACAGGGGGGTACAGAAAAGCCAAAAGCTTCCATTGAACCCATGGTATTGAATCTCAGGCCAGCAGTAAAAACGGTCTGTGATGAAGGAAACCCAGGCTATGTTGAGATGGAACCGATCAAACGTTATGTGAAGGGAGAGGGTAGCGCCATGGCCGACCCGGCCAGGAAGTGGGTGAAGGATACCGCCTCAAGTGTTAAAAATGCTGCAGTGGCAGGATGGCCCTTTCTTATGAAGCTTGGCTACAGAGTGTCACTGATGTCTCTTTCAGCAGGTGGTATGTATTGGATTATTGCAAACTACTTGGTTAATTCTTTAGAAAATGAAAAGCAAATCTACAGAAAGATTGATGTGCAGAATGTGAAACAAAGAAAGGCATTTGTTCCTGGTGTTAAACCCAAAAAAGACTTTAAAATTGATTATGGCCCTGTGCCCCTTGGGCATTTTACTGGGAATCCAGTACCAATTGTTTATTTCAGCAAGGTTGTTTATCCACAGAGTCAATATGTATACCCGGTCAATGTTGACTGGGTTAAGTCAATTGATGATTGTGGCTTGATAAGGATGAACCGATTTGTAGAGGATTGTGTGTATTTTTACTTGCAGCAAGAGTTTCGCTTTGCTTCATTTATGCTGTTTCTTGATTATTACAGGCATATCTATAATTCAAAAAAATACAGTGTCGTTAATAGTAAACCTGATGTGTGGAACTCTATTTCAGAGTGGTACTATGGGAGTGCTAACACCTTTATTCAGCCAGTGTTTTATGGATTATTTAGATTTCATGTCAATAATGTTGAAAAACTATTTTCCAATACTTGGGTGCAAAAAATGGATGAGTTACGTCAGCCAGGATTTATGGCAGCAGCTTATCTCTATTGTCAAGTGACTAACGAATCGGAAGCAAACGGGTTTCTGGAAAGATGTATTAAGTGTTTGCTGGATATCTATCTTAACTCAATAAAGTTCATTGCCGGCTACTCTCAGATCGAAGTGATTTTAGAAGATATGAGGTGCATTAGTTCAGATCTGATCTGACAATTCCCTCTTCAAAAAAGGGAAGGGTTACCGATTTAGATAGAGGGTGAAATCACTGAAATCTAAATCGTAAAAAGGTAACCCTTATGATTCATACTAATCA
>NZ_JBLYZI010000241.1:0-1262 GCF_057680865.1 Endozoicomonas sp. Z74 | reverse complement strand
AAGAACGCCAATGGAAACTCTGATAGATGGCAAAGAGATCTGGAAGGAAAAATTTGTAGCCTGAATTTGACCTGACAGACACCCTCTGAAAAATCGGTGACTGTCAGATCAGGTCTGAACTACTACACATCAGCGAAAACATCTTTTACTGTAGCGGCTGCAGGTCTGTATTTATTGGCGGTGTTTTCAATACGCTTAATAAAATTCCAAAGTATTCCAGATTGAAAAAAACGTTCATTCCACTCGGTTTTAATTAGATCCGTTTCTGAGATATGGTGTTTATTTGCAACCGTCTGCTTCCATCTTTTTTTGGCATTTTGTGTGAAACCGTTCCAGTGCCCCATACTTTTATTTCTCAAAAACCGGATTCCGTTGGCAGGCACTAAAGACAAGTCGATATCGGATAACACCCAATCCCTCCAGGGGTAATAGGTGCCTCGACTGATGATTTCATAATCCAGCCAGAATTCTGCCAGGTTTCGCTCAAAGTCTGTGAATTGACTGTCTTCGTTAAGGAAGAGGGTTCGTAATGTGGTTCGAACCAGAATAGGCAGGTATTTATCGTGGCTGCTGAGCATTGCCTGGAAGCTGTTGTAAATCATTTCTTCTTTTTTGCTCTTGTGAAGTATTTGTGTAACCAGCACTAAGAGTTCGTTCAGCCAGGGTGAACGTTGATTTGCGGAGGGCGTTCTTGCCCCGATATAAAATAACGGAATTCCATAGGTTGCCATTTGTTGTCGCAATAGAGTAAGCGCCTGATTTATATCGTTGGGTGTAAGAGTTACTTTTTTTTCTACAAGTCTTTCATTAAGGTGCCATGGGTAAAATAAGGCTTCAACAATTTTAAAGTATTCATGTTGATTGAGCTTTCTTGTTTTCTTTTCGGGCTGTTCCTCTTTATCCGAAGATGCCTGTTTTCGTTTTCTTGATAGGTGGGGTTTTATCCCTGAGTCTGTTTTTAGTTGTTGGTAATCGGTTGGTTTTTCTGGGGGTTCATCTCCGGAGTTCCCCTGCTCTTCGCCGATACTTTCTTCTTTGTTATGAGAGGGGATATGAGAAGATAGTTCGTAGGCTGACGACTCATGGCTAGGCGGAGTTATCATCTAACCGTTCAATCATATTGCTGGAAACCAGACCGGAAAGGCAGCTGATAGTGAGCTAAAGTATGTGAATTTGGTTTGCTATGGCTCGCACAGTACTCAAAGATGATCAATGGGATCGGATCAAAGACATGTTACCAGGCAAGGCCTCTGATCCCGGAC
>NZ_JBLYZI010000240.1:0-1334 GCF_057680865.1 Endozoicomonas sp. Z74 | reverse complement strand
GCTTATCAGTGAGCGAGGAGAATTTGGAAAACAGGGCTTTTGCAGACATCGAAAGACAGGAAAAACCCTGATTATACAGGCTGTTTCTTGATGGCGCTGTTCAATTGGTGATCATGTTTTTGCCCTGGGGAGGGGGTAGGGAGATGATTATTGTCCTGATAACAGGTTGTGTCTCTTGATGTGTTCAATGTTTTTTTGATGGAAAAATGCCGTTGATTAAATATAAGGCTGTATTCTTTATTGCAATAGTGAATTTGTTTTTCACACTGCAAGCTCTATGTTTCGAAAGTGGGCCCTATGGCTTATTTCCTGCTTTCCTGCAATATGGTAGTTGGGACTCTTGGGAGTACGCTGAGCTAAGAGAGGAAAGTGATTTTTTAGATAACGGGACACTTTTTGCTGAAAACGAGCCTTTTAGATCACTTCCTTTGACGCCAGCAGATGGTTCCCCTTCCCCTACCTGGACAGCGATGGGTAAAGAGCCTAAGGGGGGGGAGGGAGGTTTAACGTTAGCAGGTGCCGGAGTGAGCCCTGGGAGATCTCCATCAGGTGGGGGTGGGCAAGGTGATGGAGGTGATAACCCTTGGTATCCGGGTGAGGACGTTGATTTTTCAGAAGCGGATCCAAGTTCATTGTTTTCCCGACTTGATGAATTAATGGAGCAAATTGATGGGCAGGTAGTTCTTCTGGTGGACTTGGAGGGAACGCTTTTTGATTTTTCGGTTGTTGACTCTCAAAAAGAAATGAGGGCTCGCTTCAGAGAATTTGTGGAAAAATGGAGGGGCAAAGGAAAATTAAGAGTGGTTGTTGTCACCAGGCGGGTGATGGATAATATAGTTTTTCTTATTGAAAACAACCTTCCTGAGCCGGATGTTTTGATTTCGATGTATGGGGATGTTAATTCTTTTCACATTCTTGCCAATTCTCCCTGGGAAGGGTTTTCTGAGTTGATGAATGGTATTTATGAAATTGAGGAGGCGCGGTATGAATTAGAAGATAGGCATTTGTCGATCCATAGCTGGTATGGTTTTATAATGACTTATTTTACTCCTGAGGCTATTCGTGAAGCGCTTAATCAGTACTCTATCGGGTTTTTATCGGATAGTTTGTCTACTCATAATGATGGAAGAGTACATACTATATCCGTAAAGCTGGACGAAGACTTTGGCTCTGTCGAGGGAGCCAACCTACCCAGGCTTGAGGATGTTATAGTGGACCCCAAAAACTGGACCACTGGCTAAGTTAAGTTTTTCGACTGTATGATGCCCTTTCAAGGAGGGGAAAATGACAGTCAGAAAAAGGAAGCGTCATGCACCTGAATTCAAAGCTCAGGT
>NZ_JBLYZI010000239.1:0-1349 GCF_057680865.1 Endozoicomonas sp. Z74 | reverse complement strand
GCCGTAATGCTCAAGCCTTTCTGAAACTGGATTTTGTTCTTAGCCATGACAACACCTCGCTTGAACTGAAAGCCAGTGTCGTCATTTTAGCCGAGAAATCGAGCTGAGGTTGGGTGGTAATCAGGTAGTTTTTTGGTGGTACTTAAACCGGTAACCATCTCTTTTGAAGGGGGCTGTGTCAGATCAAATCGTTACTTACAAAAATCATATTGCTACAAATTATTGTTATTAAACTTGTCTTTGCAAAACTGTTGTAATTCTTTCAGATCAATCCCATCTAAATCATCAAGAGCCTCATCTCGATCATCTAGTTTTAAGTCATACACATTTTCTATTTTTCCTAGAGTTACAGCTTCTTTATAAGCGTTAAAGAAATCACTTCTGAATTGTTGCTCTAATTTAGCGTTTTCAGCAAAGCGCCTTTGTTGCTTTTTGGTGATGCCAGATAATCTTCGATTTTGTTCTTCATTATACTTTTCTATTTTTCGTCGGCATATTTTTTTTGCATCATTACATTTATGAATAAACCTTTCTCCATAAATTTCCTTTGTTTTCGCATGATTCTTTGTTAGATTTATTGCAGGAACACGAAAAGCAAGCTTTCTTCCAAAGAATAATTTAGCTATCTCTGTTATTTTCTGCCCATCTTGGCGTGCTAGTTTAAAAGCATCCATGCCAGTTACACGATAATAATCTTGGTCCGTATCAAGATCTAAATACACGGAATGCTCATTAGCTTTGATGAACTCAATACCCATTCTTATTCCTTATTTAAGTATATTTAAACCATGGTGTAATAATAAAATTTATTCTGATTCCTTTTCAATAATATTTTGATAGTAGCATAATAATCAAACTCGTTCCTATTAATTTTGTAAGTATATTTAAACTATAAGGAAGGTGCGAATAAGCCCTGTGGCACTCTGGCCTGCCAGGGGGACTCAGAAGCAGAGGCATGTCGGGACCTGTCAAGAAAGGCTGACGCAGAGTCTGGGTCCCCCTGGAGGCCCCGAAGGGCAAGCTAAACAGCCCGCATCTACTGTGTTGAAGTTTTTGTTAAGGACTAAGGCCATTAACTGCAAACTTCGCCTTGTGTCTGCAGGCTGTTTAGCTTACAGAGTACGCACAGTGCTTATTCGCACCTTCCCTAGACCACAAGATCCACTTTTAAAGTTATGTTCCGACTGTTGTTGAAGTCCTCAGCCAAAGTGTATTGCCTGAAGTGTTTTATAGTTCAGTGATTGATGTAGCCTTTCAGTATTGTAGAACTGGAAGTATTTTTCCAGCCCTTGGTACAGCTCGGCTACCGTTCTGAATTCGTTTAAATAGAGCCACTCATATTTCACAGA
>NZ_JBLYZI010000238.1:0-1379 GCF_057680865.1 Endozoicomonas sp. Z74 | reverse complement strand
CATTTTTGCCAGAAAGCGCTCTTTGCGGGTGGTTCTGCGTTTATGGACAAACTCACTGTCTGCGAAACTAAGCTGGCTCATGGACAGAAACTCAAGCTGGAAGCGATGGGAGTATTATCTCATGGCTAGGGACTTAATCGCACCTTCCCTAACAGCCTCAGGTAGACCACCTGAACCTGCATTACGAGATGGAGACAGTTGTACTCGTACTTGATTTATTTTCTCACGATAACCCGATGGTATTTTATCTTTGATATAATTCCAAATAACACCATTCGTCATATATCGTTGAAAATGCTTTTCACCAAGCATCTCTTCCCTGTAACCATAAATGTTCGCAGTAATAGTTTGAATAATATAGTGACAGACTTTTCCATCAAGTTCAGAAAATTCATATAAACTATCAGGCTTTCCAAAAGCCTTACCTCCAACAAAACCTAAAGTTTCTTTTAACCCACCCTTGCCCTTCCAATTTTCTGGTTTAGATAGTAATTTTCCTTTTTCCCTTTTACCTTCTGCTACAAACATCTTGCTCTCTGGCTCTTTTTTCTGGAAATTACCATTCCCTCTTCTATCTCCCCCTCCACCACCCGATGAGCTGCTACCTCCAATCGCCCCTCCTGTGGCCCCCATACTTTCAGCCGATCCATCGACTAAAGATGAAGTTTGACCACCACTCCCTGAAACACTCAGCTGATTACCTTGCCCCATATCACGAGGCAACTCATTCAGAATCAGTTCACATTCATTTTGACCTGCGCAGGTACAAAGTGAATCAGCCCCTCCAACAGATATAGAATTCTGGTATTGAAAGTAATTTTCAGGGCTTCCTGCCTTCTTGAAAATCACCGACAACAAGACCACCGTCAATATAACAACCACTTTGGGTCGGTGGCAGATTTCCGGTATCAAGAACAATGCCAGGTGGAAGCTGCTTTCCCCCCGTCAAAACCACCAGAAAGGGATATTCAAAGCCGGGGGCAGGAGATAGCCTTACCCGATCAACAACATCAACAGTCTTTGTAGCCAGCTTCAGATCCATACCACCCGGCTCATCGATTAACGGCACCCCTTCAGACTGCAACAGTAACGCAGGCAAAAGAGGAACCATTTTATCTTTTGACAGAAGCCCCATTGAAATTTTGGCAGCACTGGCATAATCAAGCTCAACCGGCCTGTTAAGAAGCAGCTCATCAGTAGCAACTAGGCGGAGTTATCATCTAACCGTTCAATCATATTGCTGGAAACCAGACCGGAAAGGCAGCTGATAGTGAGCTAAAGTATGTGAATTTGGTTTGCTATGGCTCGCACAGTACTCAAAGATGATCAATGGGATCGGATCAAAGACATGTTACCAGGCAAGGCCTCTGATCCCGGAC
>NZ_JBLYZI010000237.1:0-1398 GCF_057680865.1 Endozoicomonas sp. Z74 | reverse complement strand
ATGCAAACAGCAACCTGAGTGCCGCTGAGATGACTTTTAAAGATGCAGCCAGTTACGCAGGCACCGATGCGGACGGTAAAACCGATACCGTCGTGGATGGCCGGGCTGCAGCCGACCAAAGCTGGGCGATCAATGACCTGGACAGCACCACCGCTTCCGGTATTCGTTTTGACCAGGTGGAAGAAGTACAAACCACCGGTACAGTCACCAATGCCACCGGGGCTGGCCTGATGGTTGAAACCAGCGATGCTCATAAACTGGCCACCGTGGAACTGGATGCCCAGGGGAGCATTGCCCAGCGGGGGGTGATCTTTGATAACGCCTCTGCGTATCAGGGGGCCTCTGATCAGAGTCATACGGATACCGTTGTGGACTCAAAAGGGTCTGACTGGGCCATTAGCGGTCACCAGAGTGCCACCAGTAACGACGTCGATTTCTCCGGCATTGAATCCGTCACCACCGCCGCCAATGTCAGCGGCCAGAGCACCGACAGCCAGTGGGCCATAGAAGGCAGCCAGTCCGCCTCCAGCGACAATATCCGCTTTGATTTCACCGATACCGATACGGCCATCAGCAATGTCGGGCAACTGGTGAATAATACCAACGACAGTTTGACGGTGACTCTGGATGCAAACAGCAACCTGAGTGCCGCTGAGATGACTTTTAAAGATGCAGCCAGTTACGCAGGCACCGATGCAGCCGGTAAAACCGATACCGTCGTGGATGGCCGGGCTGCAGCCGACCAAAGCTGGGCAATCAATGACCTGGACAGCACCACCGCTTCCGGTATTCGTTTTGACCAGGTGGAAGAGGTTCAGACCACCGGTACAGTCTCCAATGCCACCGGGGCTGGCCTGGTGGTTGAAACCAGCGATGCTCATAAACTGGCCACCGTGGAACTGGATGCCCAGGGCGGCATTGCCCAGCGGGGGGTGATCTTTGATAACGCCTCTGCGTATCAGGGGTCCTCTGATCAGAGTCATACGGATACCGTTGTGGACTCAAAAGGGTCTGACTGGGCCATTAGCGGTCACCAGAGTGCCACCAGTAACGACGTCGATTTCTCCGGCATTGAAGCCGTCACCACCGCCGCCAATGTCAGCGGCCAGAGCACCGACAGCCAGTGGGTCATAGAAGGCAGCCAGTCCGCCTCCAGCGACAATATCCGCTTTGATTTCACCGATACCGATACCGATACGGCCATCAGCAATGTCGGGCAACTGGTGAATAATACCAACGACAGCTTGACGGTGACTCTGGATGCAAACAGCAACCTGAGTGCCGCTGAGATGACTTTTAAAGATGCAGCCAGTTACGCAGGCACCGATGCAGCCGGTAAAACCGATACCGTCGTGGATGGCCGGGCTGCGCCAGACCAGAGCTGGGCAATCAATGACC
>NZ_JBLYZI010000236.1:0-1401 GCF_057680865.1 Endozoicomonas sp. Z74 | reverse complement strand
TTAGAGGTCCCTGAAGAGCCGTTAAAGACTATGACGTTGATAGGTTGGGTGTGTAAGTGCTGTGAGGCATTGAGCTAACCAATACTAATGACTCGTGCGGCTTGACCATATAACGCCAAAGCGATTTAGAAATCAGTTGACAGAGGTCAGAGACCGGTTGTCAGTTGAAGCCATACGCAAGAGTGTGAAGCAAGAAAACAGCTTATACTAAAAACGTTCCAGACGTTTTTGAGTACTTCCTCCATCCGTGGAGGTCGAAACCGGATTCCAGACGAGAGAAATAGGTTTCTCTTGTTAAAGTTTCGCCTGGCGACCATAGAGCGTTAGAACCGCCTGATCCCATCCCGAACTCAGTAGTGAAATGACGGATCGCCGATGGTAGTGTGGGGTTTCCCCATGTGAGAGTAGGTCATCGCCAGGCACTTATTAGAAAACCCCAGTCGAGCAATCGATTGGGGTTTTTGTTATGCAGGAAATTTATAGCTCAGTTTTGCGTTTGGCATTGTCATCTAGGCTTACTTGTAAAAGCCATGCGCTTCCTAGTATAGGAACAGGATTAGCTGGATTATCCTGTTCCTGATTCATCAATGCATGGATTCCATCAATCAGTCCATCTCTTGATTGTTGATCAAGCGGAAGTGGAATACTGACTGTAGTTACAGGAAAAGAGCCTCCAGATACTTCAAAGGCAAAGCTGATATTTAGCCAGTTATCCCACTCTCCTATGGTGAAAAACTGGAATTTTATGTTTCCATTGAATACCAGAAGATAAACCGACCCTTCAAGCTCATGGGCTTTTTTTATGTAGTTTTCTATATGTTTTTTACTATGGTCTTCTTTTTCAGTCATTACTTTTTCCAGATGGACACCTTTTTCCTTCGCTATAGCTTTTAACCTTCCGGTAAATTTTTGGTAACCTTCACCTTCCTCATCTTTGGGGGGATACACTGCATCACGAAGCCTGCTATCCATTTTACAGCCTTTTAGAAGCTGGACTTGTGAGAGCGTTCCAGCATTGGTTGTATGAGATGAAATCGAGGAAAAGGGGAAAGGTATGTCGAAAGGTATATATTCAGACTTGCACCTCTCCGTAGCGGTTAAAAAAGAATTAACATGTTTTTTCCTTGAAAAAAGCTGTATGTTTTTTACTAATGAATGTATTTCATCAGAAGTGCTTGTTTCGCCCTTTTCGTGATTTATATTTTTTGTGCGGATTTGAGCAATGTCTTCATGTACTGGGACCCCATAATCGATGGATCTAAAAGCTGTCATTAGGCGCTGTTCAAATTAAGTGTTGCTCTACCCAATGTATAGAAACTTGATCTAAAAAAGCCTCCTCTGAGAAGAGTTGAGTTTTAAGAAACCTTTTCCACCCGAGGTAACGAGACAGGTATTTTGTTG
>NZ_JBLYZI010000235.1:0-1429 GCF_057680865.1 Endozoicomonas sp. Z74 | reverse complement strand
AACAAAATACCTGTCTCGTTACCTCGGGTGGAAAAGGTTTCTTAAAACTCAACTCTTCTCAGAGGAGGCTTTTTTAGATCAAGTTTCTATACATTGGGTAGAGCAACACTTAATTTGAACAGCGCCGTGTTTATCCATTGCCATTCGATCCCTCAAACATCCGGAGGAAGTCAGTAAAGCGCCGACGACAAACAGTCAGCCCAATACCTCCAGGGAGGCCATCACTTCCTGCCCTCCTGCCCAAAAAACCAGGACAAAACAGGCTCTTCTTCCCCCTGAGCACAGCAGCAGGAAAAAAAAGCAGCAGGCAAAAATGGATGGCCTTGTAACCAGTTACAAAACTAACCACTTTGAAACACTTCAAGTCTTTAACACTGATGAATTGCAGCACAGAGATTATCGACTGCGTTTAAGCCGCCTGGATTACTCGGGCAAAAACGTTCGCGTGATACCAATAAATACTGCCAGTCAGAGCGTAAAGGTTATTAGCCCCCGAACCATAAGGACCTGGCCTGAAAGCAACGCACCTCTAACTCTTGAGCCAGGAGAGGTTCTGGGAAGAGTCCCCCTTTCGCTGGACCGTCGCTGGCAACCGTTACCCGGATTGAGCTCTGGTGATCAACTCAAAACCATTCGACCCGGAGCAGAACAGGGCATTGAGCTCGGTCGTTGTTCAGAGACAGGGATGCTGATGATCCGGAGCAGCCGCAAAGCAAAACAACACCCGTTGACAGTGGATTTTGTCATTACGCCTGACAGAAGGCTGTTCTCCCTGGAGATGTTAGACAGTTTTGAGCAACAGGGTGAGTTACTTGATAAACAAATCCGAAAAGTTCTGGATAAAAAGATTTTTTCAACAGAAGTGGATACTCCCAGCTGCAGGGAGCTGCAACGCATTGCCAGGCTGTCCAGCCCTGCAGCTCAACTTAAAGCCCTTCAGGCATGGGCATATTCCTTTACCGTAGATGCGGATATAAAAGGAGAAGGTATCGATTTACTAATCAACCTTATAAAAGGCCGACAGGGTTCATGCCGTCACCGAAGCTGGTGTTTTCACACCCTTTGCTCCTATTTCAACTTCCCTTCGAGAATCGTAAGCAATGACTGTCATACATATTGCGAAGTGAGTCCCGATAACGGTTCCAGCTGGTATCGTGCTGAGCTTGGTGGTGCTCCTGCCAGCGAAAATACTATAACCCAGGCTTTTCCAGAAACCCATCAGGCAAGCAGCGCCCGATCCCAATGGCGTGTGCAGATTCGTAGTTTAGATAATGAGTTTACAAGCCGGAACCCAGGGTTAGGCAGGGCAAAAACATGATCACCAATTGAACAGCGCCATCAAGAAACAGCCTGTATAATCAGGGTTTTTCCTGTCTTTCGATGTCTGCAAAAGCCCTGTTTTCCAAATTCTCCTCGCTCACTGATAAGC
>NZ_JBLYZI010000234.1:0-1453 GCF_057680865.1 Endozoicomonas sp. Z74 | reverse complement strand
CCAGTACATGTGTGGTTTTTTTAGGGTCTCGCTTATCAGTGAGCGAGGAGAATTTGGAAAACAGGGCTTTTGCAGACATCGAAAGACAGGAAAAACCCTGATTATACAGGCTGTTTCTTGATGGCGCAGTTCAATTGGTGATCATGTTTTTGCCCTGGTGAGGCCGAAGATAAAAAAGCACTCGCATCACAAGGACACCGGGAGCCTCTGATTTTACAGTCCGATTCATTGTATTGCAGGCACCCTATTCGCACACATACTGGCTTTGCCATTATTTATTCACACAGAGGCCCTGCCCCTTACCCGATAATGGCTGAAGAAGCTAAAGAGTTTATCGATGGTGTTCAAGTGCCAAACCCGTAGAGAAGCAGGAAGTAATGTACACTCTCTTATTTGACAAACCGATGATGCCCTCTATTTTTGCAGGCAATGCTCTGTGCATGAAAACGCTACAATGCTAGTGCTACTAATTTGAGAGAAAGCATTTCAACCGGTTATACAGCGTCATATCCCATCAGAAAGCGGAGGTATAAGATACAGTGAAAGTTATCCAGGGAGTCAATGCCAAGCTGATTATTATTGGCGTTCTGATACTTGTGATTCTAATCCCCATGTCCATGATTGAATCCCTGATATCAGAAAGGCAGGAGAGAAAAGCGGAGGCCGTACTGGATGTCACCTCCAAGTGGGGGAAAGACCAGGTCATTACCGGCCCCATTATTACTATCCCCTATAAAACCTACTCCAGGACCAGCGCCACAGGAGAAAGAGAAACCCTCCATTACCGGCACTTCCTGCCAGAAAACCTGACGATAGAGGGCAACCTCGCCAGCGAAAGAAGAGAGCGGGGTATTTATGAAGTGGTTCTGTATAACAGCCAACTTTCAATCAAAGGCCACTTTGCCGACAACCTCCTGAGCCAGTTTTCGGTTCCCGAAAAAGATGTGATGATTGACGATGCCGTTATATCCCTGGGCATCAGTGATATGGGGGGCATTCAAAAAAGAGTTGAGGCCTCCTTTGCTAACCAGAATATAACCATTGAACCGGGCGTCACAACTAAAGACGTGATTTCTGCCGGGGTTCACTCAAAACAGATAGACCTTCGCAGGCAGACTCCCTACAGCTTTGACTTTAAACTGGATATCAATGGCAGCGAATCCCTTTCATTTATTCCCGTTGCCGAAGAGAACACCGTCCATCTGAAGTCTGACTGGAAATCTCCCAGTTTTGAGGGGGCTTTTTTACCCAGAAATCGCAACATTGACAACGAGGGTTTCAACTCAGAATGGCGGGTACTGAATTTAAACCGAAACTACCCTCAATTGTAGTAGTTCAGACCTGATCTGACAGTCACCGATTTTTCAGAGGGTGTCTGTCAGGTCAAATTCAGGCTACAAATTTTTCCTTCCAGATCTCTTTGCCATCTATCAGAGTTTCCATTGGCGTTCTT
>NZ_JBLYZI010000233.1:0-1480 GCF_057680865.1 Endozoicomonas sp. Z74 | reverse complement strand
CCGGAAATACCTTGTGCATCACCGGCAATGGGTGAGGGCGGCAGAGTTTTATGGAGGACACCGATCTGCTCTGGGGACATCATGGGTATGGACTTCAGGATGTCTTGGAATTGCTGAGGTTTCATGGCTGGAACTCCACTTTACACGACAATTCTCATGCTCAGGGAGTATAGACCATGTTAGCAACATTTAATTTGAACAGCGCCTACATGATAATTACAAAGAGTCAAAGGATAAGCTTAGGGTTTTTCAAGAAGAGCATGATAAATATCTAGACGGTTTGTTTAAATATTATGAAGGTTTTGTTTTTGAATTTATAGGTGAGCTTCGACACTTAGATCGTAACTATGAGTGGTTGTTGGATAAAGGGTTTTTAAAAGTGCCTCAGGTTCAAGTCTTTGCTCCTGCTATTGGTTTTGCCCTTCCGAGGTATTTTTCAAAAGATTTTTTTTATAATGTCCTTAAGCAAGGTTATATTGATAACTTCCCGAATCTGCCTCATGCATTGAGCCTCTATGTTGATAAGTCCTTTTATTGCCCGAGTGGTAAGGTTCTTGATGAAACTACTCCATTTCAATCTATTTTATATCATGATAAGTTTAAAGGTTTTTTGAAAGTGAAGAAGGAGGGGGGCCAAAATAGCTGGACTGAAAAGAGGTATAAGTTTCGTTATGAGGAGAGTGATTCTGGGGTTGAAGACTTGAGCGTTGGCTTTGAAGTAGATGAAAAGGAGGTGGGTGATTATTATGATGCTATGGTGTTTCGGTTGTTGACAGACAAAACTGTTGGTTTTGTGGATGAGGATAGATATAAAAATGATCCGCAAAGGGATTCTTCTACATATCGATTTATCCGCATGGCTATAGAACTAAAGTCTGTTCAATCGATGATGTTTGGTTCTTTATTTAAGTCAGATGTTCCACGCTCTGGTTTCTTTTTTGAAGAAATGAGTGATGATTTATCCTATTTGGAGTTAAATCGTTTTATTTCAGGTGCAGGGCAAGATAAAGATTCTGATGTCTCACCTTCAGATATAGATGTGGTTGTTCAAACGAAGATGGTTGTTTTAGATCGGCTCGATATGTTGGGTAAAATTGTTACTCATGATGAACACTCGAACTGGCGTACTGATTGGGTTTTTATTGCTGAAGCCTTTGCTACACTCAATCGAGCGTTGGTTGTTGATATGGTTGGTGGCTTTGATCCGTTGGAATTAAGGGTTTATAAAAATGCAATAAAACAGCTGTATAAAAAATTAATGGGTGATAAATTGCCTGAAGGTGACTACACCTCTAATGGTTTATTAAAAGACTTGTTTGATGGTTTAGAAAATGAAATTATGACCGTTTCTAGTATAGTGGACCCCAAAAACTGGACCACTGGCTAAGTTAAGTTTTTCGACTGTATGATGCCCTTTCAAGGAGGGGAAAATGACAGTCAGAAAAAGGAAGCGTCATGCACCTGAATTCAAAGCTCAGGT
>NZ_JBLYZI010000232.1:0-1496 GCF_057680865.1 Endozoicomonas sp. Z74 | reverse complement strand
AACAAAATACCTGTCTCGTTACCTCGGGTGGAAAAGGTTTCTTAAAACTCAACTCTTCTCAGAGGAGGCTTTTTTAGATCAAGTTTCTATACATTGGGTAGAGCAACACTTAATTTGAACAGCGCCGTTTTGCATCATTTCCAGAACAACAGGTGCGGGTAATTGGTGCAGAACTTCCATAACCCTGGAACCTGGTGTTTCAATAGCGCGTATGAGGTATCGCCGTAGTGTGTCATCTGCAATCCAGGGGCGCAGATGACTGACAAGAATACCGATTTGCGCCGTATCCAGCATATACATAATCAGAGACGCCTGGCTGTCATCACCCAGCCGACTCCAGAGATTGCCTGCTACTGAGCTGTCTCCAATAAAGGCTACCTGAAGGAGGGTATGCAGTTCAGCAGAGTCGGCCTGATTAAGTTGCGCATCCAGTTGAAGGGTTGTTTGGTCCTCAATCAGCAGGTCGGCTAAGGTAAGATAGCGGTCCGGTGCCAGCCTCATGAGTCGCTCGAGTATCGCCTTCTGCATCGGCCCAGTTAATTCTTGAAAAAGGCGAACCAGAGCCCTTTCCTGATAAAGATCCAGCTCAGGATCTGCCAGTATTTGATCCACCAACAGGAACACATCAGTTCTTTTTTTTACAAAAACCTGATTAAGGGTTTCCATTTTCTGATGATTCCCTCTGTATGCAATCTCTTTTATGACAGATAACCATGCCTGCTGGGAGGGCTGGAAGCTGGTTTCGATAATGGAGTCCAGATCATCATCCCATACTGCTTGTATAACGGCCGATTCCACCGTGGGCTTTTTGTAGCTCCCTGAAAAGTCCCAAATATGGCTGGCCAGATACTTCAGGGAGGCCAGCAACGTTTTTTCCCCAGCACTTAAAAGAAGCTCCGCCTTATTCTTATTATGCAGAGATTTAATGATGCCTCTGAGCCCGGTTTCTGGATATGATGGTATTGGACCAACATCAATGAAGGGTGTGTAATGAGGGTAAGGGAAATAGCTCCAAGCCAGCTGCAGGTAATGCATACAAGGTGTTCTGGTATCCATTGAGCACAGCCCTGCAACATATCTGGAGCGATCATCATGACTAACCATTTCCAGCATCAGATCCTCAGCCTGAAGACGGTGTTTTTTATTATCCGGTGAAGCAAAGACCATCACTGTGTCAAACAGAATACCTTCCTGCAACAGACTGCTGGTCAAGAACGACTCTTTCTGTTCTGAAATCACATCCGCCATTTCATGATGTAATAGCGACTCTATATTTTCATCCATTCTGTTCGCATTCTTGATGGGGGCTCTGCGAATCCACTGTTGACCATCCCTCCTGGTATATTGCGCCAATAAACCGGTAGTGACCCAGGGCAAAAACATGATCACCAATTGAACAGCGCCATCAAGAAACAGCCTGTATAATCAGGGTTTTTCCTGTCTTTCGATGTCTGCAAAAGCCCTGTTTTCCAAATTCTCCTCGCTCACTGATAAGC
>NZ_JBLYZI010000231.1:0-1499 GCF_057680865.1 Endozoicomonas sp. Z74 | reverse complement strand
TGATTAGTATGAATCATAAGGGTTACCTTTTTACGATTTAGATTTCAGTGATTTCACCCTCTATCTAAATCGGTAACCCTTCCCTTTTTTGAAGAGGGAATTGTCAGATCAGATCTGAACTAATGCACTTTCGGATATCTTATTCAGATAGGCCAAATGACCACTTCGAACCATCCACTCCCTGGCCTCCAGAGCAAGTGTAGAATTCTCACACCTCACAGACTCGCCCTCTAAAAAAATATAATCATCTGGGTACCAAGCATGTAAGTTAAGCCGATTCAGAACCGGGGCAATAAAAATTCTCCCATCCAAGAGATTTACAATTTCATTTTTTGGGAGTTCTGCCCCCCAAGGCTTTAGAGCCAACTGCCAAGAGATCATCGAAATACCTTGTAGGTGAAGCCTGGCCGGTTGGTGCCCCCAGTTGAACTCATCATACAGATGGTCTCGATAGATCGATTTATCACCGATATGCCCTATTGGCTCCCTGATAACAACGGCAAAAGCACTCAAACTTCCTAAATTCTGGAGTTCTTCGAGACTACACCCTGACGGTTTTATAATGACTACTTCAACATCTTGCCTAAGCTCACCTTGCGCAGTAATTTCCCCCAAGTGATCAATAAATACTCTCAAGTTTTTATAACAGTGGTTACTTGGGTATATCTCATCCACAACACCCGTTAGCCACTCACGGTTGATGGAAAGTTTTTCAGCAACTTCATCAATCAGCTCATTGGTAATTTTGGGTACAAATGCATCATGGGAACACAGGTCAGCAAAGGTGATTTCATGCTTCTGATCAATAAAACCAACTAAATTCGCCCTATTAACTCCATGGGCCTCGAAAGCCTTGAAGATCCTATCTGCAACCTGGTGTATCGGGCCAGCAGGCTCTGCGCTCCCAAATTTTTTTCTCACCCTATCTATAAGGCCCAGAGAATCAGCCAGAGTGGATATCACCTCAGCGACAAACGATAACATCTCTACTTTCCTGTGATTGGCTTGGAGGCACCTATTATTGTGGGGTCAGATTATCGCACGGTAGATACCTGTCTGCATGCAGCAGGCGCAAAAGCTTTTCGTGAATTTCTAGCTCTTGAAATGGGATGCCAGACAAAATTGGGAAGAGGTCGTACCTATAGCAAGCCCGATGAACTGCTAAAGGTTTCAACACCGATACTCTCATTCCTATAGATGATTCTTTCCTGGCAGCTCTATACCCTTGGGACCGGAAAACAGAGGGCATTGAAATTCAGCCCAAAAGCTCAGGCATTGTCAGGCATTGTCAGGTACTGGAGGGTAGGGGTCGGTGATTTTCAAGAAAGATGTCGCCTCAACCTATGCAGCTAAATCATAGTGCTGCTGATTTTCTGATCGCTCAGGGTTTAGCCATACTTCAGTGGGTAACTGCCAGTTTCTGGTATTGCGGCTTCCCCAGCGTTCTGGGTGTTGCTCCTTCGCTTTACGATAAACAGCTTCTCGGTTTATTACTTTCT
>NZ_JBLYZI010000230.1:0-1516 GCF_057680865.1 Endozoicomonas sp. Z74 | reverse complement strand
GATATATGTTTGCAGGCCAGGCACATGCCCCCTTTGGGTTGGTGTCGGGTTGCTTTCACACTTGCCATTACGCTGCCACCGTTACGCCCAGCTTTTTGGCAAAGTACTGAATACCTTTCGGGGTGACATAGGTTTGCAATCTGGCTGTGTCATCGACGATGGTGGCTTTTACTTCAAAGAGATTTTGCTCAGTGTATTTCACCTTGGCTACCAGAGCGGTTCCCTGATAAAACAGGTATTCACCTTTCAAGCCTTGAATGAATTTGTTGGGCTTACCCGTCAACAATCGCCCAGCATTCTGAAGAGTGTAAAGGCCATCTTTATTGGCGTACTGCTCATAGAAGTTAACCTTGGGCTTATCGGCTTCGATTTTTTCTGCCTGGTGCTCAATGGTGATTTGCTGCTTCTGCACTTGCTGAAGGGATTGGCTCAGGATTCCAGCAACCTGTCCGGTATCGGACCAGTCGATTGTGGTGATACCGTAGCTGCCGGTTTTGCGAATGGAAGGCAGAACTTCAGAGGTGACCCACTTCTTGAACTTGGCCGCTTCCGGTTTCCGGGATTTCAGGATGCAGGAGTAAAGCCCAGATTCGTTAATCACGCTCATGCTCTGGGTTCCAGAGAGGGTGGGCACATTCTGCCTACCCCGGTCTTCATCATCCACCCCCCTGATTCCATCCTTTGCGGTTCCAAAGCCAAGAGCGTCGGTTACATCCTTTGCGATAAACCAGATTTCTCCATCTTTTCCGGCCAGAGTGCGGACGTTGCCGAAAAGGGTGTGGCTGAATGTGGTGATGTTGTTAGTAGTCATGGCTCGCTCTCTTTTTAGTGTTTGTTCTGGTCGGCGTACAAATCAGCGGAAGCGGCCAAATCTTCAAGGTCTTCTTCCATGGCATCGACGGTGTGGATAATGGCCCTTGCCAGGCTGGGCAGGGAGGAGGTGTTCTCTTCACGGGTTAATGCCTGGTTGAGCATCTGGGCCAGATCAGAGATAACAATGCGCTTGCTGTGCAGGTCGTCCATAACGGAGCAGGCACAGAGCTGTTCTTTGATGGAAGGGGTGAGCGGAATTACACGGCCTTGGTTTTGTTGTGCCATGACGAACTCCTTTGAGTAGGTTTTCAAACCGCCTCTTGGAGCTGCTAATCTCGAAATGGAGGCGGGCCGAGCAGGGTTAGCAGTACCGGCCTCAAAGGATACCGGCCAGCCCGAAGGCTGCCCCGCCCGACCCACCATAACAAACAGGTAGGGGCAAGCGTTACGCACAAAAAAAGCCGCATTATTGACGGGCGACTTGTGCGCCTTTGAGTAAACCGGGCTGCTAATCCCGGCAGTGGATTTTGCCACTGCCTTTTCAGCATATATGCGGTTTGCTGCCATTGTCAAATACCCCCTGTCCAGTGGTATCGGTTAGAACGGAATATCCGAATCGTATTGGTCACCGCCGTGATACGGTTGCTGCTGCTGAGGCGGTGGGTTATTCCGTGCCTGAGCGTATCCGTTCTGCTGTGGCGCT
>NZ_JBLYZI010000228.1:0-1611 GCF_057680865.1 Endozoicomonas sp. Z74 | reverse complement strand
TCTGTGAAATATGAGTGGCTCTATTTAAACGAATTCAGAACGGTAGCCGAGCTGTACCAAGGGCTGGAAAAATACTTCCAGTTCTACAATACTGAAAGGCTACATCAATCACTGAACTATAAAACACCTCAGGCAATACACTTTGGCTGAGGACTTCAACAACAGTCGGAACATAACTTAAAAAGTGGATCTTGTGGTCTAGACAATGGGGTCCACCATAGCAGGAAGCCATCCAGCCACTGTCAACAGGAGCTACCAGCCCTCCCCTGAAAATAGCCTTAGAATAAGCCAACTCGCCCATTGCTCTGATGCTAAAGGTTACAACGTTCAAATGTGGGCTCTCTTCTGACCCACCTTTAAGAACACATAAACGATCAGCACATATGCCGTTCTTTTCAAAAAAAGCAACCATTAATTTATCATCATTACTTAATATCAACCCTTCAACTGCATTCAAAGGGCCATCAATAGGATAAGGCAGCATCTCTTTTAGAGAATACTCAAGCATCTTGTATGCTGATGTAACCACATAAACATGAGAGTTTGAAATCAAAAAAGCATGAGAATTGTGGTTAATCACTATTCCTACGGGTGGTTCCTGAGCACCGGTAAACCTATGAGTAAATTTATGATGACCGCTTTCCTGGTCAAGAACCACTATAGCTCTGCCACACAGAACATAAACCTGCCGCTTTGATAAAGCTATCTCAGGCCGGCAATCAGACAATAGCGATTCATTCTCAGATAAGCCCAGGCGATATTTTACTTTCCATTGAACAGATGTATGCTCTTCACTGTCCGGGCTGTCAAGTATTCCCAGGACAACCAGATAACGATATTCGTCACACTCCATCAGCCCTGCAATAAAAATATAATCATCACTTCCAGCTATTGCAGGGCTCACTGGAACCGGCCTCGGAAGGCAACTTTGTTCCAACATACCAGGATCAGAGAAATCACTGCGCTGACCTCCCTCTTCGGCATTATCGATCATTGATTCCGCTCTATTGAATTCATACCGCCAATGAAGCCGAGTATCCTGCAGGCCCTCTGATAGCCCGGCGATGACTAGCCTGTCTCCATTAGTAAATACAATATTATCTCGCGCATTTCTGATCACGACAGATTCTGACGGTGGCAGACCTTTTTCAGGAAATTGAACCAATACTCTTTTGCTTCTGCGTATTAACGTTTTGGTATCTAAATCATGCACCTTCAGAGCATCATGATTCTTGACAATAAATCTTTCACCTTTCGCCAAGCCAAAATACCCCAACGAGTGGCTTTGTTTTGGCTCTTCCGTAAGGTGTTCATATAATGAAATATCACTATATTCCAGAGGAGGGTGTGAAAATTTAAATATACGACCATCCTTGACGACCCAGGCTTTATCATTATCCGGAATGGCGCTGTTCAAATTAAATGTTGCTAACATGGTCTATACTCCCTGAGCATGAGAATTGTCGTGTAAAGTGGAGTTCCAGCCATGAAACCTCAGCAATTCCAAGACATCCTGAAGTCCATACCCATGATGTCCCCAGAGCAGATCGGTGTCCTCCATAAAACTCTGCCGCCCTCACCCATTGCCGGTGATGCACAAGGTATTTCCGG
>NZ_JBLYZI010000227.1:0-1614 GCF_057680865.1 Endozoicomonas sp. Z74 | reverse complement strand
TAGCAACTCGTTACGAGCGGCTTCTGCGTAACTATACGGGAATGCTTCAAATAGCAGCCATCATGGTCTGGTTGGCATGAGTTTGAGTTAAAATCTGGCAGATCGGTTAGATGAGAACGCCGCCTAGGGGAAGGCAGTAATTTATCTTGAGGGCTATTGCCATTATTGGCTACTGCCTGATTGATCACTGGATGGGCGTGGGAAGAAAGAGAAGATGCCGGAGTTATACTCTTTAAAAGCTGATGAAAGGATGCCTGGCCTGAGGCTATAAACAGTTGTCGTAAAAGCAGCATGATTTGAATCTTTGGATTCCTTTTTCCTGTGGGTCTCAGGTATAGGTGATGTTTGAAATAGTTCAATAAAGCAACCTGAAACGCACTTTCTTCCTGCAGGTGATGGCTAGCCAGCCAGGTAAGGTCTTCCTGGTTGATCCAGATTGAGTCTCGAGAATTCAGGTCTGAAACAGTGACCTGCAGCTGGGGCTGATCCGGAAATCTTGAGGGAAAAAGTACTGGCAGCATCGTGATTTCAAGGTAGGATTGCAAGGGGGAAAAATAATAATTCAGGGAGGGTGGGTGTTTTGGGTCCCATGGCCAGCCGTCTTGAAAACTGGCTCCCATCGAAAACCGTTGTTCGGAGACCTCTGAAGTCCTGTTATTCATAAGTTGGAATGGACTATTGAGCGCTTGTTCTTTTTTTTCGGATAGCCTGAAGAGCAGGGTTATGCTTTTTGAGAGGGCTGGGGTTGTGGTTATTTTGAAGGGAGTACCCTGCCGACTTGTGAATGAACTGATGATCATAGGTGAGTGAGATAAATCACCACAGTCGGTGATCAGGTTGCCCTGAAGCACTGCTACACCCTTCTTATCCCTCCAGTCAATTTGATACAGGGTATGCTGGTTAAAGGACTCCTGTTTCAATTTGGTCACTCTGACTGCGTCTTCAGGCCAGGCTTTCAGTGAGCCGATAACGCACAGCATTGATGCAGGCGACTGGTCGTCATGGCTCCAGCTGATTCCCCATAATTCTGGTGCATTGGAAGCAAGCTTGATAGGCTTGTCCACTTTAGGCAAACGGGGTACCTGGATTTCCGTTCTGGAAAGCGTGTTGTTACCCAGAAGGTAGGCCGGTACCTGATCTGCTCCGTTAACAGCCCCTGCGATTGAAAGCAAAAAGAGTTGTTTCAGGGTATTTGGAAATAGTGAAGTATTAGACCTGTATGAGAGTTTTTTTTGTTGGGAGAGTGTTTCAGTGGGCATAGAGATCCTCACCTGTTCTTGATTGACCTGTTATAAAGCCTCTCAGTATAGATCGCAAATACAAGGGTTATTGAGTTAAAGCCTCCTTCTGTTGAGCAAATACCTCAGGGGAAACCACAGCGATTTTCTCCTCAATCATTGAATGAAGTTTCTGCTTGGCTTTAACTCCTCTTCGATCATCCAGGCGGTCCGCGGCATTTCGGAAATCACGGGCGTGTTCAGTCAACCCCAGGGCAAAAACATGATCAAGAATCAATCAGCCCAAGCACTTTCATCATATAGTCTTCATCCCAGCCACAGGTTTTACGTTTGTTCTTGATACCAGCCTTCACTGAAGTATCAAGCTTGAGAAGGT
>NZ_JBLYZI010000226.1:0-1628 GCF_057680865.1 Endozoicomonas sp. Z74 | reverse complement strand
GACTTCAGCTGGTTTATACCGGCCATGCTCAAGCATAAAAAGTTGCTCTATGAAGTACTGCTGGCGTCGTTTTTTATTCAACTGTTCGCCCTGATTACGCCGCTGTTCTTTCAGGTGATTATCGACAAGGTCCTGGCCAATCAGGCGCTGACGACGTTGGACGTGCTGGCTTTTGGCCTGCTGGTGTTGTCGGTGTTTGATATTGTGCTGAATGGCTTGCGTAATTATGTGTTCAGCCACACCACCAATCGGGTGGATGTGGTGCTGGGTTCCCGGTTGTTTAACCACCTGTTGCGTTTGCCAGTAGCCTTTTTTCAGGCCCGGCGGGTGGGGGATACCGTGGCCCGGGTGCGGGAGCTGGATACCATTCGGGAATTTATCACCGGCTCGGCCCTGACCCTCTGCATCGACCTGCTGTTTACCATTGTCTTTTTTGTAGTGATGTACTTTTACAGCCCAACCCTCACCTGGATTGTGTTGGGCTCCATTCCTTTTTATGTGGCATTGTCTCTGATCGTTACGCCCGTCTTGCGGGCGCGGTTGAATGAGAAGTTCAAGCGAGGGGCGGAGAATCAGTCGTTCTTGGTGGAGTCCGTTACCGGCATTGAAACCATCAAAAGCTCGGCGGTAGAGCCTCAGATGCAGCGGCATTGGGAAGACCAGCTGGCGGCCTATGTTTCGGCGTCGTTCCGGGCCATGAATCTGGGCAATATTGCCAGCCAGAGTGCCGGGTTGATCAACAAGGTGGTGACGGTGCTGATCCTCTGGGTGGGAGCCACACTGGTGATCAGTGGTGAATTGTCCGTGGGAATGCTGATCGCCTTCAATATGATCGCCGGTCGGGTCAGTGCGCCCATTTTGAAACTGGTGCAGCTCTGGCAAGACTTTCAGCAGGCCGGTATTTCGGTGCAACGGCTGGGCGATGTACTGAATACGCCCACGGAACCCGGCCATGATCCGAATCGAACCACACTGCCCGCTTTAAAAGGGAACGTTCGCTTTGAGCATGTGACCTTTCGGTATCAGCCGGATCGACCGGCGGTGCTTAACGGTATTGATCTGAACGTGCAGCCCGGGGAAGTGATCGGCATCGTAGGCCGTTCCGGCTCCGGTAAAAGCACTCTGACCAAACTGGTGCAGCGGCTCTACGTGCCGGACACCGGTCGTCTATTAGTGGATGGTGTGGATCTGGCCCTGGTGGAGCCTGCCTGGCTGCGGCGACAGGTGGGCGTGGTCCTTCAGGAAAACTTCCTGTTTAATCGCTCCGTTCGGGACAATATTGCCCTGGCCGATCCCGGTGCATCCATTGAGCGCATTATGGCGGCGGCGCAACTGGCCGGTGCCCATGAGTTTATTCTGGAACTGCCCGAGGGCTACGACACCAATGTGGGTGAACAGGGCAGCTCCCTTTCGGGCGGGCAGAAACAGCGCATTGCCATTGCCCGGGCGCTGCTCACCAACCCGAAAATCCTGATCTTTGATGAGGCCACCAGTGCCCTGGATTATGAATCGGAACACATTATTCAGCAGAACATGAAGCGGATCAGTCAGGGGCGCACGGTCTTTATTATTGCCCATCGCCTGTCCACGGTGCGCAACGCCAACCGGATTATTGTGATGGATAAGGG
>NZ_JBLYZI010000225.1:0-1687 GCF_057680865.1 Endozoicomonas sp. Z74 | reverse complement strand
AAGAACGCCAATGGAAACTCTGATAGATGGCAAAGAGATCTGGAAGGAAAAATTTGTAGCCTGAATTTGACCTGACAGACACCCTCTGAAAAATCGGTGACTGTCAGATCAGGTCTGAACTACTACACCTTAACAACAGCTACACTCTCTTCGTCTTTTTCATCTTTTTACTTTTTGCAGAATTCTCTATTGATAGTTCAAACCATTTATTCAAACAACCACCAAGCTCAGCAGCCTCCTCTTTTTTCCTTCTAGCTTCCGCCTCATCCTGCTCGCTGTTTTCGGACTTTTGATTTGGACTTATTTTTTTATTCTGTTTACCTTTTTTTCCTTTTTTTAGCTTGGGCGCTGCCGCCTCAGTTTCTAAAAAGACGCTTAGACGCTCCAAAACTTCGCCCGTCATTGCAACCTCACTCCTCCCCTTATTCTTCTTAATATATTTTTTCAGAGAAGGCATTACTATACCTTCAACGAGGTCTGCGGCTATTCCTTCAACCATGAGACTACTTTCATCAAGATCAATCACCCCAGGCCTTGAAAGATCATCATTAAGGCCTTTCAACTTATCCTTAAATTCATTCAATTGCCCATCAGAGCACTCTTTCCCTTCTTTGCGCTTCCTCTCCATTCGATCAGCACATCCTTTGATTTCGTACTCAATATCCCCTTTACTGAGCGCCTTTATCAGAAAACACTCTAGAAAAACCTCATTTCGACCTGACATAGCAGAACACCCCAACATGCCAGGAGCACTGGTTGAGTAATAAGGTGCTTTTTTAGGCTTAGTAATTTGAATATAATCACGGGCCAGAAGGCCTAATCCCAGCCTGGAGCCTTTTTTAAAAATTGATTCATGCTGACCTTCGATTGTAGAACACAAAGTACAGTGGCCCACTAGCTGAAACAACATCGCACGAAGCTGAAGTTTTCTATCGACACTTTCATTTTTTAAAACATGCCGATGAGATACAATAAATTCGATAAACTCATCTCTTATGGAAACCGATTTCCCATAATCATGAGTCTTCCTTGTTTTTTTTGCTAATTTGGAATGCAACTTTTCAACTTCAGAAAAAACATCACTTTCTGAAGTCTGGCTTATCTGAATGGGTTTAGGGCTCACTTCAGGCACCTCAAACAGCTCAGTGCTGTCTACCTTAACTTCTGTAGAGTCTTGAACCACAACACCATTAGCGTTTGCTATCTGGAAGTGAACGGTTTCGCATGGCTTTTTTGACACATCTCGTTCACAAGACTCTTCATTTTGAGCGGTAACAGAAAACCCAACTTCGCTTATAGCACAGGGAGTAGCTTCCTTTATTGTCACTACTGGCGAAGGGACTGAAACGGTGACTAACTCAACATCCTTAACCATAAGAGGCTTTATTTCGGATACCTGCTCTACTGGCATCCCTATATCACATTCAGTAGCACAATACTCTGGCTGCAGGACAAATACATTCCCAGCCTCTGCAATCTCACTTACCCTACCGGAATTGGATACTGGCCTAACATTCTTAATCATCGGAGGCTTTATTTCCGATACCTGCTCTACTGGCACAGGGCAAAAACATGATCAAGAATCAATCAGCCCAAGCACTTTCATCATATAGTCTTCATCCCAGCCACAGGTTTTACGTTTGTTCTTGATACCAGCCTTCACTGAAGTATCAAGCTTGAGAAGGTT
>NZ_JBLYZI010000224.1:0-1796 GCF_057680865.1 Endozoicomonas sp. Z74 | reverse complement strand
CAACAAAATACCTGTCTCGTTACCTCGGGTGGAAAAGGTTTCTTAAAACTCAACTCTTCTCAGAGGAGGCTTTTTTAGATCAAGTTTCTATACATTGGGTAGAGCAACACTTAATTTGAACAGCGCCCTTCCAGAGTGTCACAAACGAAAACAAAATGCTGTCTTTATCATTTTGGAAAGACGAAGAGTCCGTTAAAAAGTGGCGCAATCTGGAAGCACATCGTATTGCACAAAAAAAAGGCAGAGACGGAGTCTTTGAAGACTATAGATTGCGAGTTGCCAGCGTTATCAGGGACTATGGCATAGATCAACGTCATGAAACACCAGCAGATAGCGTTGAAACACACGGTTAATGATTCAAATAGACACCGTCACTTCAACTAAGCAATAAAAACTGGCCTCTGAATAAATGGCAGGCTGGTTTTACCTGAGCCGATGACAAAAAAAACTGTTAACACATACCCTCAACTTACCCTGGAACCATTTCTCCCTGCTTATTGATATGACAGCAAACAACAATAATGCCGTCATCCTCAATCATAAAGTGGATCAAAAATGCCGGATACACGAATAGTTACCTGGAACAGCACAGGGGAAAACGCCATAAAAGCCGGAGAAATTGCGGCAATACCGGGAGCGCTTGCAGCTCTACACCCGGCCCACCCTAATGTGGACATCTACCTTATTCAAGAAGCTCAAAATGCACCGGGTGGTCATATCAGTGCCTGGTTAAACGGTTTGCCAGGGCATACCGTTCACCATATAGCCGAACAACCAGGAGGAGGGGGCAGTGGCTATATATGCGCAACCAGGAATGCCTCTGTTGCCGTTGTTACGCCTTTAACCCTGTACGATCATGCTGTTGATCCAAACTGGGGGAATGGCTGGACAGGCAATCCGAACTTCAATCAGGCCGCGGTCCTGGCGCGCCCCCTTGCCTACACCGTATTAACCATTGGGGGAGACACCGTTTTACTGATCACATGGCATGCCCCCCTTGGAGTATCAGGACTTCCCATTATCGTCGGAGCGATGAATGGTGGTGCACTTCTGGATGCTTATCTGGCCCTCGATCAAAGTGAATTAATCGCAAACCCTGCCGCAGTTGCTGGAATTCCAGTGGACACTGTGATCATTGCAGGGGATATGAATGCGACAGCCGCCGCCCTTGCCGGGCCATACCCACCTGCCGGGGCCGGAGCGCCCTATTATCACCCACTGAATGCGTTTAATGGTTTTGGAAACCACCTGGACCACATTTTGGCCAACAGACCAGTGCCTGGCGCGGTGAACGTTGTAGAGGGCCACAACACTCAAAGCACCAGTGTTCATGATATTTTGTCATCAAGAGTGCACTGGTAGTTTTTCTCAGTGACCACTAAGCCGGAACAAAAGAGCCCTATACCGGTGTCTAAAATGTATAAGTACGATCTGATCTGACACAGCCCTCTTCAAAAGAGAGGGTTACCGGTTTAAGTTTTAAGTACCACCAAAAAACTAAATCAAAGGTAACCCTCAATGAATCAGCATAATGATCCTGTCATTAAACACAAGCTTGGACCGCTTGAACTCGCTGACCAAATCCAAAAAAACACCGAACCCAAAGAACCGGGTAGAAGAACATGTTGAAAAGGCTGTCTGTAAAATGGCTATTGACCAGCCTGCTCTTCCCCCTGTGTCAGGATAGATGTCGCCTCTTTTGACTCATGACTCTCTTCAATGGAGAGATGATTAAAAGAGGCAGTTATGGCTCGCTACTCCAAAGAAATGAAAGAGGCCGTCATCCAGAAGATGAT
>NZ_JBLYZI010000223.1:0-1889 GCF_057680865.1 Endozoicomonas sp. Z74 | reverse complement strand
GCCGTAATGCTCAAGCCTTTCTGAAACTGGATTTTGTTCTTAGCCATGACAACACCTCGCTTGAACTGAAAGCCAGTGTCGTCATTTTAGCCGAGAAATCGAGCTGAGGTTGGGTGGTAATCAGGTAGTTTTTTGCACACACAAAGCCTATGCTGTCGATTTCTTTCATTCCTATCGCATACTCTTCAATGGCGTCAATATTGCCTTGCTCACAAAAAAAACAACTATTAACACTGATGGCGAGACGAGTGAGGAATTTACACTACAAGTAAATTCCTTTCCTCAACAGGATTACCCCTTCAGCTCATTAGCCAGCTGTTTCCCATATCAAATGTTATCGCTCATACATCAATCATCAGACTGGCTAGGAGCAATGAAGCAAAGATATCAAGACACACCAAAAACGAGTTATAAGCAATCACACAGCATCAAAATCCACCAGACACAAGACCAGCTAACCGTTTGCCATCAGAAATTATTGGAAGCACTTCTTCCAAAAAATATAAGCTACCACGATAAGAGTTCAAATAATGATACCTATGAACATGGAAGCTCCACAGGGTGGTCTACCTCAGTTCCTGTCCACCAGTCACCAGCATTTCACCGATTAATGGCGGTGCAACAAAGAGTTCGTGCATCTCACCCAGTAATCCCATTTATGGCAATCCCCATGAATGCACTTTTTGAAAATCTCATAATACGGGGGTTTCATTCTGGATCCTCTGTATCTTCACACGAGATTTTTATTAATCCATTTAATATTCGAAATAACCAGGAAGTTCATATTTACTGGCAAAGTTTCACATTCAACCCAATCAGTAACAGAATAACACAAAGGACTATCAACAACTATCTAAATGGTGTAACGACAATCTATCAGCTAAACGATACTCGAAGCCGAGTTGTAAGAATAACCATTACCGATAACAACCCCGACAACAGGAACAGTATTATTTTTGAAGCTGTTGAGTGACAATCATCCAAACTCAATAAAGAAAAGAAAAGCTTAATGTATTGCCATGAACATGATCCACAATTCGAAATTCAGTCACAACCTCAGCCTTATCATCAAGCTGGTAATGAAAAGTAACCCCTTCTAAAAAGGGTATATTTTCCCATTCCATCTGGCTGACCATACGAGCACCAGGCTCATAAGTAAAATAATATCCAGATGACGCGGTTATGTGGTCTGAGCGGTTACTTGATAACGGATCAATCAAAACGATATTACGACCTACCTCAGAGGGAGTCGAACCCGATGCACTGTATTCAACCACTTCGCTTAACAAGCGTTCATGAGTCATCCCAAAAGTAAAAACAACCCGCGGATTCAATAAATCCAGTGTATTTGAAATAACCGATACCAGCAGATTCAGCCTGGAGCTTCGGTTTGTCACTCTGGCTTCTGTCACAGCCTTGACATGAGGCTGAAGGCTTTGACGGAAAAGACTGTCAACGGCGGCTTCAGGGCACAAAGGCGGTTCAATTACAGAGCCTTCCTGATCAATAACAGAGTATCGTTCGGCCGCTGCCTGAAGATCCACCCGCTGCCTTATACCAAAAGTTGAAGGTTTTTTTCCTGAGCTACAGGCCCCATGATTCAGTATCGTTTCCTGCCCACTATCTTCTGTAATCTGCACAGAAAAATAATCCTCTGCCCCACCAAGAGCACTGATATCATGCAAGGAACATAAAGAACTAAGAAAGCGATAGGGAAAAGACGAATGCCCAGGAAGCTTTAACCCCGTATAAGGGTTTCTCTCAGGGCAAAAACATGATCAAGAATCAATCAGCCCAAGCACTTTCATCATATAGTCTTCATCCCAGCCACAGGTTTTACGTTTGTTCTTGATACCAGCCTTCACTGAAGTATCAAGCTTGAGAAGGTT
>NZ_JBLYZI010000222.1:0-1905 GCF_057680865.1 Endozoicomonas sp. Z74 | reverse complement strand
CCGGAAATACCTTGTGCATCACCGGCAATGGGTGAGGGCGGCAGAGTTTTATGGAGGACACCGATCTGCTCTGGGGACATCATGGGTATGGACTTCAGGATGTCTTGGAATTGCTGAGGTTTCATGGCTGGAACTCCACTTTACACGACAATTCTCATGCTCAGGGAGTATAGACCATGTTAGCAACATTTAATTTGAACAGCGCCACACAGTACAGTCATGACCATGACCTGTATGAAGTGGAATGGGAGCAGTTTACCGATAAACTGATTGCCGACGTTCTGAGTCTGGAAAAAAGATATCCGGCCGACCGCACTCCCAGCTATACCCAGGTGATGGAATACCTGACACAAAGCCGCGCGTTGAAATTCACACTGTTTCTGATAGCCAGTGTCACCGTGAAAGAATACCGCCACACAGTAATAAAAAATGAGGTTATTTCACCAGAGCAAATGAAGCTTCTTTTAAGCAAACTGAATATAAATGAGTCTCTTTTCGAAGCAATGAACGACCATTTCCCTGGCGCCTATGGCATTACCTTAGAAAAGAAAGAGGAGCTATGAACTGCCACTGCATTTTTGGTCAGGGACACAGCACTCCCTGACCATTTACGAGGACTCTGAAAGCCAGAACCGAATGTTCAATAGTCAAACCTCCATTGCCGTAGCCAACCTGGCTGCAGGTCAGCAGTGTTCAAAACAGGGAAAGGTGATGGCATATATCAGCAAAGAGTCTGGACCATTCATAATGAGCCGGTTAGCTTGCCCCCTGATTTGTTACAGCCACTCCCTTTCAAGCAAATTATGGCCTAATCCGTCATTTCCAGGGAGTCATCCGGCAGGACAAACTACACTAAAGCCTCTTGATTATTAAGCACACAACAAAGGCTTTAACTATGTTCCCACTGCGAACTCCTCTCAAATCCACCCTTCTGGTTATCTTCATTTTATGCTTTTGCCATAAAGCCTCGGCAGGCACTATTGTTACCCTGGGGTATGGCATGACAGGCAAATATTTTACAGAAGATTGCTATAATATTCTTGGTGAAAGCATAAAACTGATTATTGTCGACACCAATCCTGAACGAATAGAAGAGGCAAAAGAGTGGAGTAAAGGCAAAACTACAGAACGCCTGTCTTTCAAAGACTCCTATAAACAGATCACCGACGCAGAATGGGCTGATACCTATTTTGTCCAGGAACTGATCACAGAAAAAGTAAAAGAGAAGCAGGAATTAATCGCAGGAGTTCTGGAAAAACTTGAACAAAACAATAGAAGCGAGGTTGTGGTTGCCAGCAATACCTCTTCCATTCCACTTCGTGTTCTGACAGAAGGAGTGCCTGAGCACAGGATCCCAAAAGTAGCTATTAATCACATGTACTCTCCTTATGGACGGATCAGTGACGTCGTAGTATATCGCGATAAACACAGTGTCTCTTCTGATGGATCTGATGAACTTGTTGGAAAAGAAGCTCTTTACAGAGATATGGCTATAGCAACCAGTGAATACGTAAGAAATATTAATAATCACTTACAACTTTTCCCTATACTTTTATACAACCAACGCCTCCCCTATAAAGACCAGGTGGGCCACGCCTTTAATCGAGTCTGGTTCAGGATAACAGCGCATTTTATTAACCTTGTCAGTCAAAAGATCATTAACAAAGAAATAGCAGACATCGCGTTCATTCTAGTCTACGGACGCCCCTTAGGGATTTTTGGCTTCATTGATTTATTCGGGCTTGAAGACGCTGTAAATATTCAACATGTCTGGCATTGGCGCTGTTCAAATTAAGTGTTGCTCTACCCAATGTATAGAAACTTGATCTAAAAAAGCCTCCTCTGAGAAGAGTTGAGTTTTAAGAAACCTTTTCCACCCGAGGTAACGAGACAGGTATTTTGTTG
>NZ_JBLYZI010000221.1:0-1939 GCF_057680865.1 Endozoicomonas sp. Z74 | reverse complement strand
GATTTTTCCTGCCAGATCGATCTTGGAAAGCCCCAGCCCTTCCCGCTGGTTTTTGATCAACCTGCCGATGCTGGCATAAGGCCGCTTGAGTTTTTGTTCTTGTTTGTCGATAATGGAATTGTTCATTTGTGTTTTTCCTCATTCACATTGAACATTTGCTCTAAGCCCCGTTCGCGGGGCTTTCCAATTTCTGAATCCTGCACAACTCCTTTCTCACTGGCTCAGTGATAAAACACTCGATCGCTGTTTCTACCTTCAATGCGCCTTTGCTTGCTGCCACCATCCTTGCGATACGCTCGTTTGAAGGTCTTTTGTCGCTGTAGATGTAAGCGCTGCGAATAACTGCCGAACTGCACCCCAGCTCTGCGGCAAACTCCTCCTGCCCTCCTTTGCTAAGCCGCTTCCAAAAAGTTTTAAAATCCATCGCAAAACGTCCTCCTGTAATGCTTGTTTTAGATGTTAAAACTTTTTGTTATAATTTTTCAACAGTTTTATAAAATTTTGTGTCTACCGCTGTTTTCCACCTGTTCTAAAATGGAACGATGGATATCAGGCAGCTCAGGCGTCGCAACGCCTTAAAACTTTTAAAACAGGAAAATATCTCGAAGTCAGAACTGGCGCGTCGGCTGGATAAGTCGCCTCAGCACGTCGGGGTTTACCTGCGAGAAAATGCAGTTCGCAATATTGGCCATACATTTGCCCGGCAGATCGAGTCTGTATTTTCTCTTGAGAAGGGCTGGCTGGATAAAAATCACGATGCGCCAGAAAGCGGAATTGAATCAGGCGATAGCTCTCTTGCCAGTGTCTATCGGCAGGCAGAGCAATGGGCTGAAAAGCTGTCCTACACACAAAAACACTGGCTGCAGGCCAGGAGCGCAGCAATCCGTCAGGTTGAAGATGATTTTGGAGAGCAGCTTGCAGCGCACAACATACAGATCTTAGAGCTGAAAACCCGTTTTGATTACCGCGCTTCCTCTACTTCCAACCCCTCCACAACTATCAACTTATTTATTCCAATGCCGGGCTTTTCTGGCTGGCTGTGCCCGATGTTTGAGGATGAGAGACCCGATATTCTGGCTATCCCTTTTTTGATGGGTAGCTCAGTGGAGTACGCCATAACCCCTATGGCAGAATATATGCAGTGGGTAGACGACGAGCGCAGCCGTGTAGAAATTAACACCATTGAAAAGTCTGCTGACGGTCACGACCTGAAACCTTTTTTATCCCGCTTTGACTTGATTTAACCCCTTCCAGGCGACCCTCCCCCCTCTCATGGTCGCCGCTTTCTGTCTCAATTTCCCTTAACGACCTCTACCGAATCCCTTCGCCTCACTCACTCGGAATAAAATAAAACATTTTGTTTGCATTGATAACTTAAAGTTGCTAACTTGAAAACAGAGCAAATGAGAACAACCAAGTAATGAGGATTACTTATGAACCACTGCCCCACTTCGGCGGACGAAGCCCGTCACGCCCACACAGAAGGCATCAGAGAGGCCTGCGACATTGCCATTGAGTCTGAATCCGTTGGACTTGTGGATCAGTTTGACGCCGACCTCCTCTCCGCCAGACCGGACAATCTGAATCACGGCCAGTACCTTATTTCAGTTTCTGCCAGATCGCTGGCGCTTATACAGCTGGTTGCCGCTGAGCTGGGTGAAGAGCTCTACCGCCTGGCTGAATCCATGGTTAAGCAAGAGCGGGAGAACCATGATGCGTTTTGACGACGATGCTTTTAAGCGTCGTCTGGCGCATAACGAAAACCTTTTGCAGACACTGGAAGAGCAAAGGACAGCCGCTCACGAAGCGGTCAAAGAAGCCACTGCCAGAATGTTTGACCTGGAGAAGAAACATTCACAGCAGCGGGAAATCGTTCAGAGACTTCAGGATGAGTTGATGGGAATCAGGGAGGTGCAGCAATGAGTAATGTCAGCGTCAT
>NZ_JBLYZI010000220.1:0-1975 GCF_057680865.1 Endozoicomonas sp. Z74 | reverse complement strand
AAGAACGCCAATGGAAACTCTGATAGATGGCAAAGAGATCTGGAAGGAAAAATTTGTAGCCTGAATTTGACCTGACAGACACCCTCTGAAAAATCGGTGACTGTCAGATCAGGTCTGAACTACTACACATTACTCCCTGAGGGAACTATGTTTCAAATAAAAGGTCTATAGCGTTTCTGGAGGCTCAAGCCAACAGGGGGAAAGGGTAATACCAGCAATATTCACTGGTGCAATAACTATGATTGGTGCTTCAAGCTCTATTTTTTTGGGGGGAAACCCGGGAAAAACAATAATTCTGCCTCCGGAGAACCACTCAATTCCCAACATTTCATCCGATATTGAAAAAAAACAGGTGAGGCAGGTTGAATCGCCTTCTTTCGTTCATTTGGAGGGGCAGGTTGGATTATTGCCAGGGCAGAGCCTGATATCCCAGATGAAGGTTGTCAAGAGTGAGCCTCAGGAGCCATTGGTAAGTAATACTAAGGAGCCTGAGTCGCCCGTCTCATTTTATAGGGTGCATGAATCAACAACACTGGGGGCTGGAAGGGGGCTCTATACAACCCGGTTTGTTGCCAGTAAGAAGATTCTGGGTGAGTATGAGGGTGAGAAAATATTCAGGACGACAACCAAGAGGTATTTAGACCGGTTTTATGTGTTCAACATGGGAGAGCCGGTTTTAGAGGGGGGGAAATGGAAGCAGGATGTATCGTTTATGAAAAACGATACCCACATTGCATGGAGTCAGACATACTTATCCGGATTACCTTTTGAAATTGGGGTCTCGGGAAGTAATGAATTTAGATTCTTGAATCATTCAAAAAGTCCAAATGTTGTTTTGAAGGTTGTTCCAAAACAGGATCAAATCTCATGGGGTGAAACTGCTCAATTAAAGGTCTTTGTCGTTGCTCTCAGAGATATAGAACCAGGAGAGGAGTTGTTTTTTGATTATGATCCAGATGTTGATGATATTGATTTTTCCATTAATCCTGTTAAAAAACCTGTGGCCAAAGTTAAGGAGGTCGTAAAAAAACAGGCGGCAGCCTTTTTCAGAAGAATAAGAGAAGGAACGTTACATGTTAAAGAAAAGGAAAGGGGAGGTGTTAGAAGGTCCTCAAAGATGAATCAGTCTGTGGAAAATACGGAGGAAGTTAGTTTTTCGGATCAAGTATCTGCTTTAGATCCGGCTCAGAGAGAAATGCTCAAACAGTGTAGCAACCTTAAAAAACGTCAGGAAGTGGATTGGGTTTTGCAGCAAGCAGTGGATGCCGGTATTCCCCTGAAAGAGCTTCTCGGTTTTGAACGGTCGGATTTTAAAGTTCATCATGACATCTGGGATCGATATATGCAGGTATGGGTGAAGTTCTCAAAACTGCCGGTTCGTTTTGATGTCCGAAGTCATCGAGTTTTATTGGAGTTATACCATAACAGTGAGCAGTTTGATGAGCGCCTTTTACTGAAAATGAGACTGTCCATGCAAGTCTATTGGTTGCTTTCCGGGCTTGATGGTAATTGGCAAACCTATGTTCAAAAAAAGTTAATTAAGCCGGGGGAAGGCAGAGGGAAGAAGCGAGCTTTCCCAGAGTTGTCTGAAAGTCTATCACCAGTGGGGTATGAAGCAGATAGAAAAAAGCATAAGGGCGAAGCTGTCGACCAGAAAGTCAGGGTGGTAAGGCAAGCTGAAAAAAGGGGGGTGGATGAAAAGGTGTTAGAGGCAACCGGGTTTTCTGAGTTTTGTTGGGGGTTGGAAGGTGAGGATAATCTTTACCACTGGCGCTGTTCAAATTAAATGTTGCTAACATGGTCTATACTCCCTGAGCATGAGAATTGTCGTGTAAAGTGGAGTTCCAGCCATGAAACCTCAGCAATTCCAAGACATCCTGAAGTCCATACCCATGATGTCCCCAGAGCAGATCGGTGTCCTCCATAAAACTCTGCCGCCCTCACCCATTGCCGGTGATGCACAAGGTATTTCCGG
>NZ_JBLYZI010000219.1:0-1979 GCF_057680865.1 Endozoicomonas sp. Z74 | reverse complement strand
AAGAACGCCAATGGAAACTCTGATAGATGGCAAAGAGATCTGGAAGGAAAAATTTGTAGCCTGAATTTGACCTGACAGACACCCTCTGAAAAATCGGTGACTGTCAGATCAGGTCTGAACTACTACAATTAATGGGCTGGGATAATGGATTGTGTTCATTGTCTTTGTTATTTCTTATTTTGATGACAGCGATAGGCTTTACCGATAGCGGTTGTGTTAGTCGTCCCCATTGAATCCCAGGCATTCGTGTTTTTCATATCCTGAATATATACGATGTTAGCCCCCATGGTGTGAGCCTTGTTTCTCAATTCATTTCTTGCTCCAACCACCAGGTTCGCATTGGATGTAAAGTCTCCAGTAAACCAGTTCCCCTGGGATCCGACAATCTCCCCAAGAAATTCACAGGCCTGCTTATTGGGTTGGTTATTTACAATTTCAACCATTTCTGCCCCGGGGGTTACTGATTGAGCTGAGCAGCCAAGTAACAATGAAGTGATTGACAGTGAGATTATGAACTTTGTTTTTGACACGTTAACTCCTTATTAGGGGACTGCTTTTTACAAAAAAAGGATTATCGGTCTATATGATATGCTTCCCTGAGTCAGTCACCCAATAGCATTTATTACGTATGTTGAGTGTGCTTCTAAAGTCGAACGGCTGCCTTTCAGCAAGATTCTGAAGTACTCAGGAAAAAGGGGGATGGGTGATTCATGAAGTCATTTGATTGAATGAGGGAGTAGTCTTCAGGTGGGACCTTTGGGCAGCTCGTGCAGTACGAACTCTATCCTTGAGGTTGTCGCTCCTCCTTAAAAAACACTGGGTGGTTATAAGCACCCAGTATCTGCTGGAAATGGTTTCCCACCGGCTAATCCTTTTTCAGCATGCGTTTGATATCAGCGACGTCCTGTTTGACTCCGGCCACGTCCTTTTTGACTTCAGCGACATCCTGTTTGACCCCGGCCACGTCCTGTTTGACTTCAGCGACATCCTGTTTGACCCCGGCCACGTCCTGTTTGACTTCAGCGACATCCTGTTTGAGCCCGGCCACGTCCTGCTTGACTTCAGCGACATCCTTTTCAACTTTGTCAAAGCGTTGGTCTACCTTCCCAAAACGTTGGTCAACGGCATCAAAACGCCGGTTCATTTCTCCCTCAAATGAAGTGAATCGGTTGTCCATATACTGTTCCATGGCCACAAAGCGGCGATCCATCTCCTGCCGGAGCACCTGATGGTCCTGCCGCATGGCCTTCTGGTCCTGGAGTATCTGGCACATTGTGCCCTCAAGCCCTTTAACCACCGTATTGAGATTATTGGCCATTTCCAGATTGCGATTGGCTGCCTCAATGCTTTTGTCCACGGCAACCTGCACCTTCGCCATGGTCAACCCAAGATCAATCATCTGTTTCTGTAGTTGTGTCACTTCTGTCTCCAACCGGGTTATTCGTACTTTATCTTGCGGATCGGTTGCCATGGCAAACCTCAGATCAGTGAACGGCTATGAAAAGATAGACCCGTTTCAACAGGGCAACAACAAAGAAGCCCTTATGGGAACCGGCGTACTGACCCTGTTTAAAAAAAAGCCTCGTTTGTAATATCTGTGGGGCATTTCTGGTTCTGGCTGTCTTCAAAGAGTATGATATAAGGCAGTTTTCAGACAGTGATAGGTGCTGAACTCGTAGAGTTTTCACATAGGCATTTTGCCATGGTAATTAGACTCTTAACGATTTTGTTGGAAGCCCCCTTTTTGGTCTTTAAGCTGTGAACAAGTTTTGCGGTATCCAGGCTTACCAGGGGCAGATCAATGCCCTAAAGGGCATAAGGGAAGACTTTACTGGCATCGTGACTTGTCATATGTTACCACCAATTTGAAATGTCCCTTTTTCATCAGTTTGAGATGTCCGGTTTTCATCAATAATCGTTTGACCGGTTATCACCGGTTAAGTTCTCTGTTGGGTCAGTTGTCTCCTTTGGCGGGTTTG
>NZ_JBLYZI010000218.1:0-2024 GCF_057680865.1 Endozoicomonas sp. Z74 | reverse complement strand
TGATTAGTATGAATCATAAGGGTTACCTTTTTACGATTTAGATTTCAGTGATTTCACCCTCTATCTAAATCGGTAACCCTTCCCTTTTTTGAAGAGGGAATTGTCAGATCAGATCTGAACTAATGCACATCAATGATATCCACGCCATCACCGGCGTTGTAGTAATAGTGATCATCTCCAGCTCCCCCATCCAGAAGGTCATTGCCATCTTCCCCGCGCAGAACATCGTTACCTTCACCACCGAGCAATATGTCATCGCCAGAGCCAGTGCCGCCGCCATTACCGCCCACCAGTTGATCGTTACCGGCACCACCTTCCAGGCGATCGTTGCCGCCCATACCGAACAGGGTGTCATCACCGCCCAGGCCTTTGATCAGGTCTTTGGCTCCTGTGCCAACATGCTGGGCCGCAATTTCATCACCAGTGATGTACTGATCAAACGCTCCGTGCTCAGAACCAACCGCGACTGTAACCGTTGTTGTAGCCGTTAATTCGCCATCACTCACGGTGTAATCGAAATACCCTTTTCCCATATAACCTTCTTCAGGGGTAAAGGTAATCTGTCCAGTTTCAGCATTGAGCACAACACTGCCGTGAACAGCGTTGCTGACTTCAAGCAGAGAAAGAACACTTCCTTCCTTATCAACGTCATTGGCAAGCAGGCTATCTACTGTAATTACAACACTCTGACTTTTTGTTGTTTCCACATAATCAGCCTGCAGCTCCGGGGCATCGTTCACGGGTGCCACCTGAATAGTATATGTCGCCCATTCTGATGCTTTATAGCCGTCAGTTAAGCGGTAACGGAAAGAGGCCTGACCAGAAAACTCAGCGTCTGGAGTAAATTGAACCTGGCCATTATTATCTATCTCCACTTTACCATTATGAGCATCCGTGACCTCAAGCACTTCAGCCACATCGCCATTTGTATCATACCCAAGTCTGGAAACACCGATAGTGATACTTTCATCTTCGTAAATATAACCCTCTTCAGAATGAACAACCGGGGCAGGATTATTCTTCAGGGCTTCAGCCAATAACTGATCTGAATCAAGAGACTGACCATTGGCAAAATTCAATTGGACTGATTTTCCTCTTTCGCTTATTGAATATCCACTGTTTGTCTCAAAGAAATATTGCAGGACAATGGCTTCATTGTCGCCTGTATGAATGACTAAGTTTCTGTATGCATCTTTGGCAATAAAGACATCACTTGGGTTGATGCCTGAGCTTAACTGAATAATGGCCGCTTTGTTGCTGTCCAGTGATATACCATCCCTCCCATCTCCCTTGCTGAAATGAATGGTTGCCTTGCCCGTACCGGAAAGGTGTATCATATCGCTACCGGCTCCACCGGTAATTGAATCATCACCATCACCGGAACGAATAGTGTCATCACCATCACCACCGTGAATCACATCATTTCCAGCACCTGCAATAATGGAATCATCCCCCTCCTTACCATAAAGGATATCGTTACCCCCAAATGACTCAATATTGTCATTTTTGTTGTGGCCAAGAAGAATGTTATCTCCAACACGGCTACCAAAAATCTGGAAGCCATTTTCAGATCCACTCAGTCTTGCATATTGACCAAACGTATCACCCTTATCAGAAAAATATGCCGTTGAATACCTGAGCAGATCCATAAACCACTGGCTGTCCTGGCTCATCATGGATGCATCAATGAACACCCCTTGTTGCTGAACATCACTAATCACAGTGCCATCAGAAAACGTAATGCTGACATGCTGGCGGAGGTCTTCTATCGTGGTGTTGAAATCCTGCCCGGGGAAAAATTTCTGGATACGCAACTGATCATCAAGATTGTTTTTGTTAATCAAAAACAGCTCAGTTCCAAACCGGAGAATAGCAACATCATCTGCTGTCATTGACTCCAGGGCAAAAACATGATCAAGAATCAATCAGCCCAAGCACTTTCATCATATAGTCTTCATCCCAGCCACAGGTTTTACGTTTGTTCTTGATACCAGCCTTCACTGAAGTATCAAGCTTGAGAAGGT
>NZ_JBLYZI010000217.1:0-2042 GCF_057680865.1 Endozoicomonas sp. Z74 | reverse complement strand
AAGAACGCCAATGGAAACTCTGATAGATGGCAAAGAGATCTGGAAGGAAAAATTTGTAGCCTGAATTTGACCTGACAGACACCCTCTGAAAAATCGGTGACTGTCAGATCAGGTCTGAACTACTACAGAGTATAGTAGCGTTTTTTTACATCCCATTTTCTTGCATCAGCGGCACTACCAGCGGCAGGAAAGCGGCAATTCAAACATCGATCATTTTTTTTCAGATTGAATTGAGAGCACGCTTTGCATTTCCAGTTATTTCTGGTTGTTCTTGAAAACAGGCGGTTTAACTTTAGCATTTCAGTATATTAATTATGTTGTGGGTATGAAACTAATGTTATCCGTACTGCTTCATATTCCTTGCCATTGCTATTTCAAAAACCTTAGCGCTTTATACAACCCTGCCACCAGAAAATGGGAAGGATACTTTGACAGGATAAAGTTGAAGCAATATGGACGACTCAGTTTTGATTTCAACGGTCGACTAGATCGTCCACCAGAGGACGTTGGGCTGGCTTACTAACCAGCCTCTTGACACTGATGGCCTTCCATTCGATCATCACACGCATAGGTTTTTTTCAGAATTTTAGTCCAGCTTGCAATTTCATCCGTTGCTGGCACTTTTCTCCAGGCCTTTTGAACAACATAGAAATTATCATTCCCTTCTATTGCTTTAAATAAGGTTACTTCTGGTTTCCCGATGCTGGGATTATTAGCACAATATTGCAACCAGAGATTAAAATTGTACCCATTTTCAACACCCTCTCTGATAGAGACTACTGAGGATCCGGGACACGCATTGGTCCATAGAACTTTCATACGAGATTGAAACTGCTTTGCAACTATAGAGCTTCCACCCAGAAAAGTCTGTGTAGTCATCATTTCACTCCAGTCATGAACCGTTTCTCCTTTTGGAACAAACTCTTTCATAAGCATCGCCCCCTCCCTGGCAGTAAAGCCTTCAACCCAACCATCGGGAAGTACATGAATCAGACCTTCCACCTTATTCTGATTCGCAGGGCTAAGAGGTGAATAAAGCGCTCCATTAAACGCCAAAAGTGAAATAATAAGTAGCTTTTTCATTTTTATTAAAATTCCCTATTTATAAGAAACACAGTCGTATTTAGAGCGAAACTAATTTCGTCGTTCCACCCACATTACAGGCCTTACAATTCACGTAGTACAGAAATTAAAACTGTCTTGTATTGCTCAATGCAAACCCCTTACATGAACAGCTATAAGGCAGCTGTTTTATCCAGTTTAATGGTTGCTAGCGAGGCATCAATTTCCTGTTGAGTAAAGTGGCTGAAGGACAATGAGTAGATGGATTTTTTCTTATGTAATTCTACATAAACCATTTTATGATCATCAGGGCTCCCTATTTGAAAACCATCCAGCCCAATAGGCAATTTAAATACAAATATCTCTGACTTATCTCCCATATCCATACTTCGAAAAATAATGGCTATCAAAGCAATGTTAAAATCTGATGCCTTAGAGAAAAAGCCAACACTGTTTGGGTCAATAGAATAAAGATGCCTGCGAAATTCAAAATCAGATGTAATATTGCCATAGCCAAAAAGCTGAATCATTTGTTGCTTATCCAAATTGTCAGCAAACATTTCTATAATACTTGATTCTGAAGTTAAGTCGCGAATAGATAAAGATTTATAGGGAGAGCCTTCTTCAGTAGTATAAAAGACCATACCAGGTCTTGTTTTGATAGGACCATCCAGTTTTTCAAGTTTTATTGGAACCCCCATCTTTAAAGAAAACTCATCAACCCTTGTTTTAGGAATATGTTTTTCTATATTGCCATCTATTTCCCTCTCTTGAACTGGGTTAAAGACCAAACCGCTATTTTTAATAGCTCTGGATAATTCAAACAATGAATATCCCCTGAGAAATAAGGGTACAGGGCAAAAACATGATCACCAATTGAACAGCGCCATCAAGAAACAGCCTGTATAATCAGGGTTTTTCCTGTCTTTCGATGTCTGCAAAAGCCCTGTTTTCCAAATTCTCCTCGCTCACTGATAAGC
>NZ_JBLYZI010000216.1:0-2044 GCF_057680865.1 Endozoicomonas sp. Z74 | reverse complement strand
GTCAGTTGTCTCCTTTGGCGGGTTTGTTCTTTAGAAGGCCTGCTTTGCGTTTTTCCTTGAGTCGGTAGCTCTCGCCTTTGATGTTGATGGTCGTGGCGTGATGTAACAGCCTGTCCAGTATGGCAGTGGCGATCACCTGGTCTCCGAAGATTTCACCCCAGTCTGAGAAGCTCTTGTTCGAGGTCAGGATAGTGCTGCCTTTTTCGTAGCGCCGGGTCACCAACCGAAAGAACAGGCTGGACTCTTCACGAGACATAGGCAGATAACCCATTTCATCCAGAACCAGAAGCTTCGGGTACATCAATTGCTGCATCTGCCGCTCCAACCGGTTCTCCTGCTGTGCTTTTTTCAGGGTGCTCATCAGTTTGTCGAGGCTCATGAACATGACTCTATGACCCGCTTCTGCCGCTTTCACCGCCAGGGCTATGGCAAGGTGGGTTTTACCCACACCGGGAGGACCAAGTAACACAACATTTTCAGCACGATCAACAAAGCTGAGGCCTGAGAGTTCACGGATCACCTTGCGGTCAATGCTGGGTTGGAATTCGTAGTCGAATTGCTCAAGGGTTTTCACCCACGGCAGGCGGGCCTGCTTAAGGCGGCTTTCCAGTCCCTTCTGGTGGCGGCCTGCCCATTCGGCTTTGAAGATACTCTGAAGGAACTCGCGGTAACCCAGGTCTTCTTTACTGGCTTGTTCGCACAGGGTATCCAGTGTATCTGGAAGGTAGTCGAACTTAAGGCGCTGCATCAATGCATCCAGTTCCATTACACCACCTCCTCATAACAGCTGAGATCGCGGGTTTCTACATGCACTGCGTCGTGCAGCATCTTGTGGTGTCCATTCTGGCGAACCCAGTGATTGCACCCCTCTTTGAGCAAGTGAGCGGCAACAATGACTTCCTGCTGATCATAGATGCGCAGGAAACCATCAAGGCCAATGCGGATGCGAACACTCTGGTCAGCCAGGCTGTCCGGGACACTGTAGCGGTTACCTCGCACGTTAATGTAACGGTCTGCAGGCACCTTTCGGGTTTCATGGTAGCTGGTGTCAAAGCGACGAGGAGGGAGTGCCGTTAGATCTGGCTGCTCCCGGATAAACCGCTCTGAGACAACCTCTTTGAGTGTATTGTGGACACGCTGATCGGCCACTTCCCGCAACCATTGTTCCAACAACTGGTTAAGGTGAGCCAGGCTTTCAAACTCTCGATACAGCTGGAAAAAGTACTCCTTCACGTAGCGAACCATGCGCTCTACCTTACCTTTGGTTCGGGCACGGTAGGGCTTGCAGGCCCGGGGGTTGAATCCGTAATGACTGGCCAGCATCAGGAAGCCTTCATTGAATACCGGCTTCCCATGACGATGGTGCTTGAGCACAGCGGCTTTCTGATTATCGACGACCACCTCACGGGTGAGGCCACCAAACCACTCGAAGGTGCGAACCAGGGATTCATAGGTGTGTTCGGCATCGTTACTCAAAGCAGCCCACACAAAGAATCGACGGGAGTAACCCAGAATGTTTACGGAGATATAAACTTTGCGGGCCTCACCACCGATGATCAGGTTTAACTCACCCCAGTCGTGCTGCAACTGCTCACCGGGCTGAGTTTCAAACCGGGTAGTGGCCTGAGACTCACGCAAAGCCCGCTTGGGCTGAATATAATTTCGCAGCAGGGTCTTGCCACCGGTGTAACCTTGTCTGGAGATCAGGTTGTAGATCGCTTCAGCGTTCCAGATGTTTTGAGCCAGGTGCCGGTCAACCATGGCCTTAAAATCATCCAGCTTACTTTTGCGAACCCCGGATTGACGAGGTGGCGGAGGTCCTTGCCGTTTGAGTGCCCGGCTGACAGTCTTGTCGGAACAGCCTAATTTATGTGCAATGTCTTTAATATGGCAGCCTTGGCTGCGCATTTCCTTTATCATGATCCAGTCCTCTCGGTTGATCATGGCCGCTTCCCTGTTGTTTGCTCACTACAGGTGTCGGCCTGGTTAATCGAGGGGACATCTCAAACTGGTGATTTGGGGACATTAAGGGCTGGTGTTAACA
>NZ_JBLYZI010000215.1:0-2092 GCF_057680865.1 Endozoicomonas sp. Z74 | reverse complement strand
TGATTAGTATGAATCATAAGGGTTACCTTTTTACGATTTAGATTTCAGTGATTTCACCCTCTATCTAAATCGGTAACCCTTCCCTTTTTTGAAGAGGGAATTGTCAGATCAGATCTGAACTAATGCATGTCAGATCAGGTGTTGGTTAATACAACTGAAAGGTGGTTTCAGTAATTTATTTTCTGCCTGTACTTCTCTTTTTTTCTTCGTCTTTGTTGGGGATGACTGTAGGCTGATAGACCCCTTTATTTAATATTGGGCCAAGTTTATTGGTTTTTTTGCCATTCTCAATCTCGATACTTTCATGAAGAAACATTGCTGGCCAGCACATGTATGCCACTTTTGAGCCTTCCTTAGCGCCTGTTGTATACGGCCTAAACTTATTCTCATCAATAGCATCACCTGGGTTTTGAAACTTTAAAATCACGGGAGGAGTCTGCATCCTCATCTTATAACACAACTCAGCGCATTTTTGGCAGTAGGCGTCAATGTCCGGGCATTTTTGTAGGCTGATGCCATGCTTTCTCTGGATCTCATCTTTAACCTTTTCAAGAATGGCTCCTGACTGATAGGTTGTCATTGCATCTATATTGGCTGCCCTGAACGCTTTTATTTCTGCTTCAAGCATGGATGCTTCAATGCTGGTCGTAGCTTTACCGACTAAGGTATGGTACTTTCGAAGCAGTTCAGTGTTATCAGGAAGTACCGCTGAACAGGCATTGTCATAGGAGGATTTAATGCAGTCTGACAAGATTGAAACGATCTTGGCTTCATCAACGAATCCTGATTTCTTTAGTAGCCCTTTTAACTCGCCATACGCATCAGTCCACTCATTATCATATAATTCACCATGCTTTTCAGCTAGCTTCGTCGGTCGATTGGGATCACTTAAATCAGCAATGCCAGGATTATTGGCAGTCAGTCGATTGCCAGCGATTTTTGATAGTTCATTCCTTGCCTTATCAACAGCCTCAGTGGCTTTGGATAATGCACTGTCTAATTGAGCCTTCTCTTGTTCGAAAGCTTGCATAAGGGTTGATGGGCTCTCTTCAAAATCAATAAAAGGGTCATATTCCCAGTCATCTGCGACCATGGATAAGTGTTGACTTGTTTCTTTCTCTTCCTCTTTTTGCGCAACAGCCTTAACCTTTTGTGGTGGTAACACCAGTTTTCTTTTAGGAATGGTGTTCATTAGAAGTTCTACTGGCATTAGAAAGTGCCTTGACGCCTGATATCCATCAATTGCATTTTGCTTATTCTCAACAACCACAAAACGCCTTTCAGATCGTGACCATCGGACAGGAGCATGATCATCTTTATCCATTAAATAAGGTCTATCCTTATTCTCAACATTAAGAACATACTTGTCAGGTACATGGACTAATTGACTTTCAGGAATAGGCTTGTTCTCCCGATCGAGACCTGCCAATGCATACAAACGCCTATCAATCATTGCAGTTACATAAGGGCTTAACTCTTTTTTCAAACAGGATTCGCAATAGCGTACTTTATACGCCATCTGCTCTTTTTCCGACTTTTCAGCAACCGCTTTAGGAAGAGGATTGGGCTCAAATAGCAGTGGTTTTTTTCGAGCCACTCTCTGGATTTCATTATTCATCATTGAGAGAACCTTTTCTACCAGGGGCTGCTTGTTGATCGAAGCAAAATAACTACTGATCAAAGACTCATAATTTTCCTGAAAGGCATCAAAATCAGATGGACTCAAACCAGAGGTGAAATCCTTCAGGTCCGACACCCCCATCCCTCTTGCTAATAAAGTCTGCGTGCTACGGATACTGTCAACAAAGCCGCCGTCCTCCTCCAGCTCATTAAATAATACTGCATCTAATGCGCGCCTGCACCCTTCAACCATAGGCTGTGCAGCTTGCCATTGATCCTCAAAAAGCATTTCCATGTTCATATAGGCAAAACAGCTGCCAATGCTTTTATTCGGGGCATCAGCTACAGGGCAAAAACATGATCAAGAATCAATCAGCCCAAGCACTTTCATCATATAGTCTTCATCCCAGCCACAGGTTTTACGTTTGTTCTTGATACCAGCCTTCACTGAAGTATCAAGCTTGAGAAGGTT
>NZ_JBLYZI010000214.1:0-2170 GCF_057680865.1 Endozoicomonas sp. Z74 | reverse complement strand
AAGAACGCCAATGGAAACTCTGATAGATGGCAAAGAGATCTGGAAGGAAAAATTTGTAGCCTGAATTTGACCTGACAGACACCCTCTGAAAAATCGGTGACTGTCAGATCAGGTCTGAACTACTACAGATTATCCACCAAAAATTGCAGGGGCTAGGCTGCTTTTGCGATCCCAAAAGATGAATTTATCAAATAGCTGGGGTTGTTCGCACCTTCCCTAGTTCTTTAGTGAGTCCTTCTCTTAAAACCCAGTTATAAATATACCGTTTTAATACCATATCAAACCTATCGTCCGGCATACAAGAACAATTTAAAATACATTCAATACCTCCTATATCTTTTAGCCAAGAATAAATATCAACCATTCCATCAATATCACTATACAGTTTTAGATCCACAAACTTATCACAAAGATATTCATGCATATAAGCCTTTACTGACTGCTTCTTATCGGACTCATCCCCATTAATCAAATAATCCGACGAAGCCATAATACCAACAAATTCACGACAGCTTTCAAATCCGCCATTCCATTTTTCCCCCAACCACTCTTCCACTTTTCCATCATGGACATCTTCTTTATCAAATATCAAAGAAGACAGAATTGCGGCACTCAACGATAGGTGCCTTCCATCAAAAAACCCATTTACTGGTCGAAAAATACTATACCTCCTTTCTTTAAACTCCAATATCCTATCTGATAACAAAAAACGACTAATGAAAGAGGACGATGTTTTTACACGAATCATTTTGATATGATGATCATCTTCATCAACAACAAAATATAAAAAATAGTCACCCACTTCTGTATTAAATAAGCCCTTCACTACGTATGGACAGTCTTCGAATAGAGCAGTTTTTCCAGTTACCTCGGCAACCTCATGATCTGGATTCGAGTCAAGGTTTTCAACAAAACAACGGTAACAAAGGTCTCTATACAGATCTCTGGCAAATTTATTACACTGCTTACAAATACCTTGTTTCCAACCTCCTCCCCCCGGATCCTCAGAGCCACTACCGGCCTTGTCATTTCCCCCCACAGAGCCTTCCTCCAGCGAGTTCCCCCCCCTTTTTTCGGAAGTGCTATCCCCCTGGCTTCCAGAAGCCATTGTCTGCGTTTGACCATCGCCATTCGTTGGCAGCGCATTGAAAGTGGGACCTGCTTCAGCCTTCCGACGGAGGTCATCATAAGATGAAGGCCTGCCGTCATCCGCCTCTTGTCCGACACCATTATTCGCTAAACCAACCGCCAACCGACCTTGTGCCTGGTAACCCACACCATAAACCTGACGCATTGAAGAGGTAATCGGTGTCGTATCAATGCGATAATTGAGATCAACCCCTGACAGTTCCAACAACGCTTCCAATAACCGTGTTCGGCGGGCTTCCCCCTGGTTTTCCGTGAAGAGATCAGCCATTATTACCCGCCATCGATCTTGTCGTATTCGCTGCAGAGTATCCTCTCCGTCCGCTTCCATTGCAGACTGATAACTCAGCCAGGCCCCCCCCGTCACCTCAGCAACTAATTCAGGATCCGGTTCGGCTGATCCACGGAGTTCCAGGCCCCCCAACGCCTCTCTCACTAACTTAAACAAAGTATCATAGTTGAAACCAGCCTGCCCATTGCCATCCGTGGGCACGGTTTCTGGCTCTATCAAACCACTTGTTTGATCTTCTGAATAAAAGTACTTTCCTCTAAAAACCGGAGACTGCCCCTGATCAACCAGGAATTCTTCCATTGAGGGATTATTTATTTTATTCAAAATCATCGGTACCATGATTGCCAGGATCGCACTGTTGGATACTGATGAGAGACTCACATCTGACTGGGAGTATGTATCGTTAGCAACCCCTAAAATGATAATAACAGGAAGGCATAATTGATATAAGATTTTGTTTACAGCCCTGTTCCATAAAGAGTCAACCATAGTGTTATGCTACCTTACCTATAGAATGAAAACACGAGATAGGCACTCATGACCCGAGCCTTCATGACAGTTAATTAAACCACAAGTACAAAGAGTAATTTGGGAAGGTGCGAATCCCCCCTGTGTCAGGATAGATGTCGCCTCTTTTGACTCATGACTCTCTTCAATGGAGAGATGATTAAAAGAGGCAGTTATGGCTCGCTACTCCAAAGAAATGAAAGAGGCCGTCATCCAGAAGATGAT
>NZ_JBLYZI010000213.1:0-2190 GCF_057680865.1 Endozoicomonas sp. Z74 | reverse complement strand
TTGAAGCAGTTAGAGAGCTGTTGGATGAAAAGGGAGTAAATTATCAGGTTCGAACAATCGCTTTATTGACTCAGCAGGAAGAACAATGCAGGGAGCAGGCCAGGAAAAAAGAACAGGACGAAAAAGCGGCAGAAGAAAAAGCCAGGAGGGAACGAATAGAAGAGCATAGAAAACGGCAGGAAGAAAGGAAAAAAGCGGGAATGTGTGTATCGTGCGGGATTCGTCCAGCGGATGAATACGGTTTTTGTGAATCGTGCAATGATGATATTCCATTCTAGCTATGAAAAAGCCCGACTATTCCCACATTGATCAAATCGGGACGATTGAGGATCGACGTTTCAGGAATGAAATCTTTGATGCCCATCCCGGTTTTGATCAACTCCTGAAAGCCCATTATCTGAAAATCAATAAGCGGCGCGGCAAAGTGGCGGCTAATCGCTGGTTGCTGTCCATCCATAAAAAACTGAACTGGAATTTTCCGGGACTCAAGTTGTCCAGCGATGACGACAGCATTAAATCCCTAGCAAAACTCAAGGCAATGACCCTAGAGGATAAGGTCAAAAAAGCCGTTCCGGGGAGTGATATCGGGGTTCTTAGAAATCTGGCTGAAACCTACCTGAAAACCTACGGTTTGGAGCTGCCTGTTCCTAAGCGCGTCAGGACGGAACCGAGTAAAACCGAAGTGCTCCAGGCGATTGCTCAAGCCTGTAGTCCGTCATGGTGGCGGCGGAAGCTTAGGACTAGGCAGTCTAGGGAATTGGAACAGTTGCTGAGGGAGCTGGGGCAGGTGTCCGCCGATCATGGCGGCTATGTGTCCGGCCATGCGTTAAAGCGTAGGGAGGGGCAGCGGGTCAGGAATCGCGGAAATCTAGAGGTGATGGAAGCGGTGAACCAGTACGGCGAGGCGTTTGTACTGGCAGAACTGGCGGATAAAAACGTGTCCAATCCAGCCATACGGCGAAATGAGTTGATAGTCAGGGTTAAGGGGCTCCAGGAGCAGGCCGCATCGTTAGGTTATATCGGTGTGTTTATTACCCAGACAGCCCCGTCCCGGTTCCATCCCATGAAAAAGAATAACCGGGGATGCTATGCCAATCCTAACTATGAATCAGGTCTCACTCCTAGGGATGCACAGGCGCAAATGATGGGGTGCTGGCAGCGTACCCGGGCGGAATGGGATCGACAGGATATCAGGGTATTTGGTTTTTGCATGGTTGAGCCCCATCACGATGCAACCCCACACTGGCATTCAATTCTGTTTGTCCATCCTGAGCAATTGCGGGATATGGTTCGGATTTATCGCGAATACGTCTGTGAAGAAAACCCGGAAGATTTAGCGCCAAGGGCGGTCACTCATAAATTCAAGGGTGGTTGGGTGAGCTATGGCAGTCGATCAAAGGTGGAATTAAAAAGCGCCGGCATTCAGCCCCGGTTTGACTGGAAGCTGATGCGAGGTAAAGACGGTAAGCCCGGAGGCGCGGTTGAGTACGTTTTGAAATACATCTGTAAAAACATCGACGGGGCAGGCATTCAGGGTAAGGCCGATGATGAAACCGGCGGATTTATTGCGGATTCGGTTTTACGGGTGGAAGCCTGGGCGGCGTTGTGGGGGATTCGTCAATTTCGCCAGGTCGGCGGGGCTCCGGTGGGCGTTTACCGGGAGTTGCGGAAAATCAGTGAAGAGGATTTTGAAACCGTTCAGAGCAGCCTTGCTCCTGAACGGCAGTTAGCTGAGAACGAACGCCAGCAGGAGCGAAGCGATTTTTTAAGGATCCGGGCAGCAGCGGATAAGGGGGACTTCGGCGAGTATGTCGAATGTCAGGGGGGGGCAACGGTCAGGAGGAAAGACCAGCGGTTTAAAAACTGGAAAGTAAGGAGGGCGACCAGCAGTGAAACAGAGGGGCGTATGTTGTCCCTGTTCGGCCTGATTGAGCAGGAAGGGCGGAAGGTGGTTAAGGGAATAGCGATGGCTGGTAAAAATGTCATGTCTCGTTTCTTTGACTGGACCGTTCGCTTTAAGGAAGCCGCGCAAGCGGCGCAAAAAGACGCGCACAGCGCGTCGTCTTGGACTTGTGTAAATAACTGTACGGAACCCCGGCAGGTGGTTGAAAGGGGTGGCCGTTGGTTTTATGAACCCATGGGGGCAGGGTAGGAACTATGGATTACAAAGAACTTGAAAAAATCGCTTTT
>NZ_JBLYZI010000212.1:0-2235 GCF_057680865.1 Endozoicomonas sp. Z74 | reverse complement strand
TTGAAGCAGTTAGAGAGCTGTTGGATGAAAAGGGAGTAAATTATCAGGTTCGAACAATCGCTTTATTGACTCAGCAGGAAGAACAATGCAGGGAGCAGGCCAGGAAAAAAGAACAGGACGAAAAAGCCAGGTGGGAGCGAATAGAAGAGTATAGAAAACGGCAGGAAGAAAGGAAAAAAGCGGGAATGTGTGTATCGTGCGGGATTCGTCCAGAGGTTGAATACGGTTTTTGTGAATCGTGCGATGATGATATTCCATTCTAGCCATGAAAAAGCCCGACTATTCCCACATTGATCAAATCGGGACAATCGAGGATCGGCGGTTTCGAAATGAAATCTTTGATTCACATCCCGGTTTTGATCAACTCCTGAAAGCTCATTATCTGAAAACCAATAAGCGGCGCGGCAAAGTGGCTGCTAATCGCTGGTTGCTGTCCATTCATAAAGTACTGAATTGGGATATTCCCGGCTTGAAGCTGTCCAGCGAGGATGAAAGCGTTCAGGCCGTGGCAAAACTGAAAGCCGAAACCCTAGAAAATCAAGTCAGGCAAACCTATCAGGCCGGGGCGGTGGTTAGGGTTAAAGGGTTGGCGGCCAAACGTCAGGCCACCAGGGAAAACCTAGAAGCGGCGGTCAGGAAAACCGGCTGGCAGGCGGTGAAATCCCTAGCAGAAACCTATCTCGAAACCTATGGACTGTCCCTACCGATCCCTAGGCGCGTCAACCGGGAACCAACCCAGGACGAATACATGACCGCTATCGCAAAAGCTTGCGAGCCGATGTGGTGGCGGCGGCAGTTGCGAACCCGGCAGAAACGGGAACTGGAAAGCGTACTTAGGGAACTGGGGCAGGTGTCCGCCGACCACGGCGGCTATGTGTCCGGGCATGGGTTGAACCGGCGGCAGCAGCAGAAGCGGCGCAATCTGGACAACATGGGGCGAATGGAAGCGGAAAACCAGCATGGAGATTGTTATTCGCTGGCGCAATTGGCGGAAAAGGGCATTGCTAACCCGGCCTTGCGTCGGCTGGAATTGCTGGCGCGGATGTCCGGGTTTGAAGAGCTGGCGAAAGCGTCCGGGGATGTCTGCCTGTTCATTACCCTAACAGCCCCCAGTAAGTACCACTGCATGATCAAGCGGGGCGGTAAATGCTTCCGAAACCCTAAGTGGAACGGCTCAAACCCTAGGGACGTTCAGGCGTACCTGAACGGCGTATGGGCGCGGGTCAGGGCGGAATGGGACAGGAACGGCATTAGGGAATACGGCAAATGCATTAGGGAACCCCACCACGACGGAACCCCCCACTGGCATTTAGTCCTGTTCTTTGCGCCAGGGCAGGCCAACCGGGCAATGCAGATTTTCCAGAAACACGCGCTAATGGTGGACGGGGACGAACAGGGGGCAGCGGCTAACCGGTTCAAGGTGATTAAGGTGGATCCAGCAAAAGGGAGCGCCACCGGGTACGTGGTGAAATATGTTTCGAAAAACATCGACGGGGCTGGGATTGAGGGTGAAACCAGCGATGAAACCGGGGGCTTTATTGCGGACAGTTGTCTTAGGGCGGATGCCTGGGCGGCATTGTGGGGAATACGACAGTTTCAGCCGGTGGGCGGTGCCAATGTCACCGCGTGGCGGGAGTTGCGGAAAATCCGCACGCCGGAACAGGTGGAAAACTGGCAAAACATGCTACCGGAAAACGCGCGGTTGTCAGAAGACGAGCGGGAAGCGTTCGACGTGATACGTCAGGCAGCAGACGACGGGGACTGGGCAGAGTATACCCGGCTCCAGGGCGGGGCGACGGTAAAGCGGGATGAACAGGTGGTGAGGCCGTGGAACACGGAAACCCTGAAGCCGACCGGGGCAGAGAATAGGGTGGCGTCGATGTTCGGGGTGGTGAGCCAGGGCACAGCAAAAGCAGTGAAGGGAATTGTTATTGCTGGCAAGGAAGTATTAAGCCGGTTTTATCAATGGACGATTCGACAACGGCGGATTGTCAAAGCGGGGAAAGCGGTATCCAAAATCAAGGCCGGTTTTGATGTTCGGGATTTAACGGATAGGGCTTTAAAGGCCGCGCCAGCGGCATTCCAAAAAGACGCGCGCAGCGCGGCTACTTGGACTTGTGTAAATAACTGTACGGAACCCCGGCAGGTGGTTGAAAGGGGTGGCCGTTGGTTTTATGAACCCATGGGGGCAGGGTAGGAACTATGGATTACAAAGAACTTGAAAAAATCGCTTTT
>NZ_JBLYZI010000211.1:0-2258 GCF_057680865.1 Endozoicomonas sp. Z74 | reverse complement strand
ACCTGAGCTTTGAATTCAGGTGCATGACGCTTCCTTTTTCTGACTGTCATTTTCCCCTCCTTGAAAGGGCATCATACAGTCGAAAAACTTAACTTAGCCAGTGGTCCAGTTTTTGGGGTCCACTATAGAATCCTCATTTGAAGACTTCAGCACCCGGTTTGACGTGCTGGCCTTTGATATTCCCGGGTTTGGTTTGTCCCAGGCGGAAGAAGCCGATATGTCACCCAGTCACCTGAGTGAAGTGATTATTCAGACAATGGACCACTTCAACATCAAGCAGGCTCATCTGGTTGGGCCAGATGTTGGAGTCCCTATTACCCTGACCGCTGTGATTAACCACCCTGAGCGATTTCTGAGCCTGAATATCTTCGATGGTCCGGGAAACTTTCCACCTAAGTTGTCGCCCATTCTGACGGCAGTGATAAAATCACGGTTTGTACGCTGGCTAGCGAAAGGTTTAAATAAAAAGCCAGTGATGAAAACCAATTTCCTTACCGCTGTCAGCGAGGGGTATCACCACTACAAACCCTCCAGTCGTGCAATAAAAGAATACTATGACATTTGCTACAACGAACAAGGGCATAAATGCGCGATCAGTTTCTTCGGAACTTATTCAAAAGAATTGCCATGGATTGAACAGCGTCTGAAAGACATACAGGTACCGACTTTGATCACCTGGGGGAAACTGGATCCTTTTGTACTGGTTGATAATGGAGAGTTTTTGGCCAGACACATTCCCAACAATAAGCTGGTTGTTTTTGATGATGCGTCGCACTTTTCTTCGGAAGATGCAGGGCAAGACTATGTTGACCTGCTAATCGATTGGATTGAAGGTAATTCTGATAGGCATGTGGATTAAACATGGATGGCTAGCAAGATGTGATTCTTTTTTCGGATGGCGCTTCCGTGCAGCTTGGGTTGAACTTCAGCAGGTTGTGCAGACTTATGCCGCTCTGGTGAAAACTGGCCCGCGTTTTATTCGGAGGCCTGTTTTTATCGCTCAGCAAGAGTTATTGTTTCTAGGCACGTTTCACTTCTTTGGTGAAGAATATTTTATCGACACCTTTCTTGGGGTAGTTCGGTAGCCTTGCGATCTCTCTAAAACCATATTTCTTGTAGAACTCAGGAGCTTGAAAAGAGAAAGTATCAAGAAATATGCACTCAACTTTATTTTTTGACGCTACTTTATCAACCTGTTCTAGCAATTTCTTACCGTACCCACTTCTACGGATTGTTTCTGAAATCCAGAAGTATTTTACATAAAGGTTTTCATAGAAGATTTCACCGGTAAGACCTCCGATAAGCTCTCCACTCCCATCTTTAAGATAACAGGCAAAAGGCTTTTCTGTGAAGTTTGGAAAGTTTGGTTTATTAAACTCTAGCAAGCCATCGTATATTACTGCAATTTCCTCTTTAGAGGGAGCATATGAAACTTCTATATTCATTATGCTTTTTCATTCCTTATAAGATATTAATATCAAATCAGATTTAGCACCTAAAAGTCCTATAGGGTATAAGGCTAGAGACTTCTATTTTAACAAAACTCAATATGAAATAAAATATAAAAGACATCTATTTTATTGATTGATGGTCTAGCCAAGTTTATGGCTGCCCTCTATTTTTTCCCTTAGGTATCTTGCATCTGTACTTAGGCTTAGAGGTTGTTGAGTTTGGAAAGAAGCCTTTCACTCTTATTGCAGGGATATCTTCAAGAAATATCTCAAGCTCACCTTTTTGATTGATTATTTGACATGCAAATAATTCTTCTCCATTAGAATTATATTGATAATATGATGATATAAAAAGTTTTGACTCGCCTTTTAGGCTCTGTATAAATGGATCTATTTGTGTTCTAGTCTTAACACTAAGATCTAAATTATTTCTTCTCTCATAAAGTAAATGTGTTAATTTGTCAGATATAAGTGAATAATTGACTTCATACAAACCAGATGATGATTTTCTTATATTTTCTCTAAAAGCAAGACAACTTTCTGATGGCCTGTTTGGGTTGTTGAAGGTAGGCTTGATATTTTTCCGTATTTCAATAGGCTTTCCTGACGAATCAATTTCGGTGATTTTCAAGAAAGATGTCGCCTCAACCTATGCAGCTAAATCATAGTGCTGCTGATTTTCTGATCGCTCAGGGTTTAGCCATACTTCAGTGGGTAACTGCCAGTTTCTGGTATTGCGGCTTCCCCAGCGTTCTGGGTGTTGCTCCTTCGCTTTACGATAAACAGCTTCTCGGTTTATTACTTTCT
>NZ_JBLYZI010000210.1:0-2280 GCF_057680865.1 Endozoicomonas sp. Z74 | reverse complement strand
CCGGAAATACCTTGTGCATCACCGGCAATGGGTGAGGGCGGCAGAGTTTTATGGAGGACACCGATCTGCTCTGGGGACATCATGGGTATGGACTTCAGGATGTCTTGGAATTGCTGAGGTTTCATGGCTGGAACTCCACTTTACACGACAATTCTCATGCTCAGGGAGTATAGACCATGTTAGCAACATTTAATTTGAACAGCGCCCGGACACCCGGTTATTATGGAGCATCCCGGCGGGGTTGTGATCAACCTTCTGGGCCCTGCCAACGGAGAGGAAAGTGGCAATATCCTTATGGATACCCCGAAAAAACACACCGGAATCACCCACATTGCCTTGACGGTCCAGTCTCTTGATCAGGCCCGGGCTCTGATGGAACAAAACAACATTGAAATCACCGGCTCGTTTACCTTTAAAACCCTCTCAGCCATCTTTATCCGGGATCCGGATCGCACTGTCATAGAGCTGGATGAATGGGCCATGATTGAATAATAAATCAGCCAACTCCGGACTTTCCTTCAATCATAGAGGAAAAACCGTTCAACTTATTCAAAGATAAAGTAAACATCAATTGTCGCTAATGAATCGATCTGCAAGAGTCGTTAGGATGACCCAGGGTGATGTCACCTGACCCTGAATACAGGAGTATAATAATGATTTACTCACTTCCCTGCGACCAGGCGGCCGTTGAGCTATCCCGTATTTATCAGAAAGTCTCCAGTAACGGGGACACTCTGCAAAGCAGAGAGAACGTCAGTAACAGTGATAAAGTTTCCAGTGTAGCCGATGCCATAGGCTCCCTGGGAATGATTTTGAGTGCAATAAAAAAACCTTCCGGCGACCAGAACACACTCTCTTTTTCCATCAAAAATGATTCAGAGCATGTGATCGTTCCCTATCGGACACGCTGTAATGGCGATTTTTACGCCACCGCAAATCTGGACATCATCACGCCCAAACAAAACTCAAATGTGGATTTCAATATCAATACGGCATTTGATGGCAATGTGGATGTTTATCTGGACTTTGCCGTCTGTGGGCAAAACGAATTATCCACCCCCTGCTCCATTCACATCACCAAAACCGATCACGGTGAAATTTCGCCCTATAGCATCACTGCCAATGGCGAACATGCGTATTTCGACCGTAGCGAACAATCAGACTCAGCCAGCCATACTTCTCTCACCTATGCAGCCTATGTGGGAGACAACGATGAGCCTTCCTTTGGCGTCTCGGTGGTCGGTTCGGTTTTAAACGCCCACGCAGTGGGTATTACCATCACCCCCTGGCTTCAGGTTTAACCCAGTCAAACCGGAAAAGAATAAAGGAGCAGAGCCATGTCAACCAATGAACAAAGCTCAAACCCCGGAGTGATGACCTATGCCGATGGCCCAGAAGCGGCCATGGAAGCCGGCAAGCGGGTCTGGGCACACCTCAACCGTATGGACACCGAAGAGGAAAGCTATAGCCGTACCCTCGGAGCTTTTGGCCCAATCGGGGCGGTAGCAAGCCTGGTGACCGCGGGTGTCAACCTGGCCCTTGGCGGCCGGAATATGAAACGCAAGAGCTCTGACACCCACAACCTGTCAGTCACGCTCAACAACTTTACCCCTTACACCTTCATTATTCGCGAATTAATCAATGTTGATAACGCGACTCTGAAAGCCCCTGCCGTCTGTGCAGGAGAAAGCGCCACCATTGAACTTGGCACCCGCAGCTATTCGGGCAGCGCTAATAAGGACAAAGGGCCAAGCATCGTCATGACCATTGGCGATGGCTCTTATCAAGTCTCCCTGGAAGTGAAATTCATCGACTCCACCACCGACGGCTATTCAGGGCAGATTCGACTGCGCATGATTTCAGCGTCGGGTTCGGGCGCTGAAGACCTATCGGGAGAAAAGAGCAATAAGGATATGAAGTATCCCTTCTACACCTATCGCTCCAACGATAACCGGCCAAGCTTTATGGTCACATCCAGCCCGGTCAGCAGTGGCGATGCCGATGTTTCCGTGACCATCATGGCCTGACTTACAGACAGAAATGCACATCTTCTGGAGGGTGAGTTTGCTGACATTTGCCCTCACCCAAACACCCCTCCCAGAGGGCTGTCTCTTAGTCACATCTCCACACCTCTTGTCATTCGGTAGGTGTGGAGGCGGTCTTGTAGTTTTGCCCAGCCTTTCCATACGACCAGCCATCCAGGTATGCCTGTACGTTTTGAATCACACCAGCCACCCACTTTTGCAATGGTGTGGAGAAACCAAGTCAATGTAGGTACTT
>NZ_JBLYZI010000209.1:0-2328 GCF_057680865.1 Endozoicomonas sp. Z74 | reverse complement strand
TAGCAACTCGTTACGAGCGGCTTCTGCGTAACTATACGGGAATGCTTCAAATAGCAGCCATCATGGTCTGGTTGGCATGAGTTTGAGTTAAAATCTGGCAGATCGGTTAGATGAGAACGCCGCCTAGGTAATCCCAGACTCTGCCCTGCCCCGGTAAAGCTGCCCTGCTCCACCACCACCCGGAAGATCATCAGGTCATTCAAATCCATCACTGTTCCAATACACAGAACACAAAGTCTTATTTATCCATATTTATCGCACTTACAACAACAATTAGACTGAAATTAACCTCATAAGTGAGGCAATAATCAACAGGGCCAGACACAGGCAGGAGCATTCAATGGATATTCTGAACTACGATCAACTGCCCCATGGGGGGTTTGCCGGGCTGGAAGAGCGCCGGTTTGTGATGGACAACCGGGTTTTCGGTGCTCGAAAGATGGAGCAAACCTTCAACGGCATTGGCAATTTTGTCTATCTGGCTGACGCCAATTTCCTGCCCCATGGTGAAACCGGTATGCACGACCACAGAGAAATTGATGTCATTTCGGTTATGGTGGAGGGCTCCATTGCCCATGCAGGCTCCCTTGAGCATGGCCAGGGCCTGGAAGCCGGGTCTGTGCAAGTACAGCGGGCCGGGGCGGAAGGGTTCAGCCACAACGAAGTCAATCCTGACAATCGGCCAAATCAAATGATTCAATTGTGGGTAGTGCCCGATAAGCCAGGTGAACCGGCGGGTTATAAAGTGTATCAGCCCACCCCCGGAGAAACCCTGACCATTTACGGGGGATCTGAAAGCCAGAACCGGACGTTCAACAGTCAGACCTCCATTGCCGTAGCCAACCTGGCTGCAGGGCAACAGAGTGCAAAACCAGGAATGGTCATGGCCTACCTCAGCAAAGGGTCGGGAACCCTTAATGGTCAACGGGTTAGTCCAAGAACCCTGATTCGTTCGGACCATGGCATCCTCTTTAAAGCCGGAGAAAGTGCCCAGTTGATTCTGGTTTACCTGACGGATCCGAGCCAGAGTTGAGCAAACAATCCCTGTACCGGAAGAGCACTGAAACGGTCTTATAAATGAGATTTTAAGAACATTTTGGCTCATTCCATTATCACCAGGGAAGCACCCGCCAAGGCAAACTACACTCAAGCCTCCTTATTACTCAGTAAAGAGCAGAGGCTTTTGGTATGTTTCCACTGCGCCCCCCTTTCATACGAACCCTGTTGCTTATCTTCACTTTTTTCCTTTGCCATATAGCCTGGGCAGACACCATTGTTATCCTGGGCTATGGTAATACCGGCAAAGTTTATACAGACAAGTTTTATCGAGTTCTCAAGGAAAACGAGAAACTGATTATTGTCGATATCAACCCCGAACGCATAAAGGAAGCAAAAGAGTGGGGCAAAGGCAAAACTCCAGACCGGCTGTCTTTCAAAGACTCCTATGAAGACATAACCGGTGATGAATGGGCTGACACTATCTTTGTCCAGGAACTGATAACGGAAAATGTTAAGGACAAGCAGGTATTAATCGCAGGGGTTCTGGAAAAGCTTGAGCAACAGGGAAAAAGCGATGTTGTGGTTGCCAGCAATACCTCTTCCATTCCAGTCACTATTCTGACAGAGAAGTCGCCTGTTTACAGAGTCCCACGTGTAGCAATAAATCATATGTACTCCCCTCACGGGGCCGTCAGTGAAGTTGGAGTTCATCGCATACGAAAACTCGATGCTCAAGTAGCTTTTAACAGAATGGCTGAAGAGACAAGCGCAACTGTTGAATACTTTAACCACCGCTTGAACATTACCTCGGTGCACCTTCACAACCAACACCTTTCCGAGAAAGGCCGGATGGGCCATTCTTTCAATCGCATCTGGTTCCGGATAAAAGAACATTTTATTAACCTTGTCGCTGAAAAAAGCCTCAACAAGGAAATGGCAGACCTGGCATTCATTCTGCTCTACGGTCGCCCTCTGGGTATCTTTGGCACCATGGACATCATCGGGCTTAAAACCGCCATAGATATTCGACATGTCTGGCATTCCCATGGGGCCTGCACTACTGAAATGCCCGACTTTGTTCAAAACATGGTCAAAGCCAGGCAAACGTTCTACGCCCCCTGTACAAAAACCGACTGCCCTCAGAAAAGTATTGAATGGCTTTGGAGTAACAGGTCAGCCAATCTGGAAACAATGACACAGTACGGCGCTGTTCAAATTAAGTGTTGCTCTACCCAATGTATAGAAACTTGATCTAAAAAAGCCTCCTCTGAGAAGAGTTGAGTTTTAAGAAACCTTTTCCACCCGAGGTAACGAGACAGGTATTTTGTT
>NZ_JBLYZI010000208.1:0-2370 GCF_057680865.1 Endozoicomonas sp. Z74 | reverse complement strand
AAATCGCTTTGGCGTTATATGGTCAAGCCGCACGAGTCATTAGTATTGGTTAGCTCAATGCCTCACAGCACTTACACACCCAACCTATCAACGTCATAGTCTTTAACGGCTCTTCAGGGACCTCTAAGGCCCAGGGAAGTCTCATCTTGAAGGGGGCTTCCCGCTTAGATGCTTTCAGCGGTTATCCCGTCCGAACATAGCTACCGGGCAATGCGTCTGGCGACACAACCCGAACACCAGTGGTCCGTCCACTCCGGTCCTCTCGTACTAGGAGCAGCTCTTCTCAAACTTCCAACGTCCACGGCAGATAGGGACCGAACTGTCTCACGACGTTCTAAACCCAGCTCGCGTACCACTTTAAATGGCGAACAGCCATACCCTTGGGACCGGCTTCAGCCCCAGGATGTGATGAGCCGACATCGAGGTGCCAAACACCGCCGTCGATGTGAACTCTTGGGCGGTATCAGCCTGTTATCCCCGGAGTACCTTTTATCCGTTGAGCGATGGCCCTTCCATTCAGAACCACCGGATCACTAAGACCTACTTTCGTACCTGCTCGACATGTACGTCTCGCAGTCAAGCGCGCTTGTGCCTTTACACTAACCGTACGATGTCCGACCGTACTTAGCGCACCTTCGTGCTCCTCCGTTACTCTTTGGGAGGAGACCGCCCCAGTCAAACTACCCACCACACAATGTCCCCGATCCCGTTTCAGGACCTGGGTTAGAACCTCAATATTGCCAGGGTGGTATTTCAAGGTTGGCTCCATGCAAACTGGCGTCCACATTTCAAAGCCTCCCACCTATCCTACACAAGCAACATCAAGATCCACTGTGAAGCTGTAGTAAAGGTTCACGGGGTCTTTCCGTCTAGCCGCGGATACACTGCATCTTAACAGCGATTTCAATTTCACTGAGTCTCGGGTGGAGACAGCGTGGCCATCGTTACGCCATTCGTGCAGGTCGGAACTTACCCGACAAGGAATTTCGCTACCTTAGGACCGTTATAGTTACGGCCGCCGTTTACCGGGGCTTCGATCAAGAGCTTCGCCTAAGCTAACCCCATCAATTAACCTTCCGGCACCGGGCAGGCGTCACACCGTATACGTCCACTTTCGTGTTTGCACAGTGCTGTGTTTTTAATAAACAGTCGCAGCCACCTGGTATCTTCGACCAGCCCCAGCTTAGGAAGCAAGTTCCATCACCAGAGCCGGCGCACCTTCTCCCGAAGTTACGGTGCCATTTTGCCTAGTTCCTTCACCCGAGTTCTCTCAAGCGCCTTGGTATTCTCTACCTGACCACCTGTGTCGGTTTGGGGTACGGTCCCTTTTGACCTAGTGCTTAGAAGTTTTTCCTGGAAGCAGGGCATCAACCACTTCTCCCCCTTGGGGGATCGTCATCGGTTCTCGGCTTTGAGGGTCCGGATTTGCCTGAACCCTCAGCCTACGACCTTAAACATGGACAACCATCGCCATGCTGGCCTAGCCTTCTCCGTCACTCCATCGCAGTCAAAAGGGGTACAGGAATATTGACCTGTTTCCCATCGATTACGTCTTTCGACCTCACCTTAGGGGCCGACTCACCCTGCGCCGATTAGCGTTGCGCAGGAACCCTTGGTCTTCCGGCGAGGGAGGATCTCACTCCCTTTATCGTTACTCATGTCAGCATTCGCACTTCTGATACGTCCAGCATGCCTCCCGGCACACCTTCAACCGCTTACAGAACGCTCCTCTACCGCACTGCAATAAATTGCAGTACCCGTAGCTTCGGTGAACAGTTTGAGCCCCGTTAAATCTTCCGCGCGAGCCGACTCGACCAGTGAGCTATTACGCTTTCTTTAAAGGGTGGCTGCTTCTAAGCCAACCTCCTGGCTGTCTGGGCCTTCTCACATCGTTTCCCACTTAACTGTTACTTTGGGACCTTAGCTGACGGTCTGGGTTGTTTCCCTTTCCACGACGGACGTTAGCACCCGCCGTGTGTCTCCCGTGATTGCACTCATCGGTATTCGGAGTTTGCATGGGGTTGGTAAGTCGGGATGACCCCCTAGCCCAAACAGTGCTCTACCCCCGATGGTGAGACACGAGGCGCTACCTAAATAGCTTTCGAGGAGAACCAGCTATCTCCGGGCTTGATTAGCCTTTCACTCCTATCCACAAGTCATCCGCTGGCTTTTCAACGACAGTCGGTTCGGTCCTCCAATCAGTGTTACCTGATCTTCAACCTGCCCATGGATAGATCGCCCGGTTTCGGGTCTACTCCCAGCGACTCGACGCCCTATTAAGACTCGATTTCTCTACGGCTCCCCTAGTCGGTTAACCTTGCCACTGAAAGTAAGTCGCTGACCCATTATACAAAAGGTACGCAGTCACCC
>NZ_JBLYZI010000207.1:0-2382 GCF_057680865.1 Endozoicomonas sp. Z74 | reverse complement strand
TGATTAGTATGAATCATAAGGGTTACCTTTTTACGATTTAGATTTCAGTGATTTCACCCTCTATCTAAATCGGTAACCCTTCCCTTTTTTGAAGAGGGAATTGTCAGATCAGATCTGAACTAATGCACATAAAATTATTCCTTTAATAATTCCAGGTGCAACGTGTCTCAATTAGCGTTGCATAAAACTCAATGAGCTTATCTTTGTTATTCAGTTCGCACTGTAATATTCCATCTACATTGCCAAACTCATTGTTTTCTTCTTTTGATCTTTTGGCTGCATAATAAATAGTTTGTTTTGTGTTATTTGCTTTGATTTGAACATGGATAATGGATCCAAATTCAAGAGGAAGAATCGAGCGTGCAATGGATCGCATATAGATTGCTGGTAGTTCAAATTCACCTCGATCGTTGGTTATTGTTTCATCGTATTTTTCACCAGCGTGGTACCAGTCTACAGGCCGGGTTACTTTCGCTCCGGCAACTAGCTTGCTGTTTTGAGTGACAGTGACTTTTACGGCCGATGCAACACAGGCTTTTCCGGCAACTATAATGGGCATAGCGACTCCTGACTGAGGTAATAGAGTCATTAAGAAAAAACAGGCTCCTAAAAATAGAGCGTTCATTATGGCTTTTGTCTGGTATGATCCAATTTTTCTGTTTTATTTAAAGGTGGTTCATTCCAGATACAGCGCGTATCTATCATTGATGCACCAAATCGTATAAGATTTTCTTCATCGTATAACTCGAACTTGAAATTTCCAGTAGCTCCACCAAACTCTGTATTGACTTCTTCGGATCGCTTTATGGCGTAAAATATGTCGTGCGTATCATTGTCTAGTGCAATCTGAATGTGTGTTGATGCAACAAACTCAAGCGGGAGAATAGTTCGTGTAATGGACCTCATATAAAGTGCTGGTAGCTCAAACTCACCCTGATCATTGGTTATTGTCTCATCGTATTCTTCACCAACATGATCCCACTCAACATGCCGGGTTACCTTCGCCCCGGCAACTGGCTTGCCATTTTGAGTGACAGTGACTATTACAGCCGATGCAACACAGGTTTTTCCAGCGTCTAGAATGGACATAGCAAACCCCGATGATGAAAACAGAGTGAATAATAAAAAAAAGAGTGCATACTGTCGCTTCATAGCCAGCCTATCACTACCGCCATTGTCACTTAAGTAATTTTGCCATCATTTCTGGTTTGGCTGACAACTTTGGCCGGTAAATCAGACATCAGTTTATCCCTTTAATAATTCCATTTGCATCGAGTTTTGATCATGGTTGCGCCAAATTCAACAAGCACTTCCTCATCATGAAGTTCGCATTTCAAAGCTGCTGTAACATTCCCAAATTCGACATTTTCCTGCTTTGAGCGTTTGAGGGCATAAAAAATACGATATTTTTCTTTGTTTAATTCGACTTCAATATGAGTGGAAGCAACGAACTCAAGGGGGAGAATAGTTCGTGTAATGGACCTCATATAGAGTGCTGGTAGCTCAAACTCACCTTGATCATTGGTTATTGTCTCATCGTATTCTTCACCAACATGATCCCACTCAGCATGCCGGGTTACCTTCGCACCGACAACGGGTACCCCATCTTGTGTGACAGTGACTCTTACGGTCGATGCAATACAGGATTTTCCGATATCTGAAATGGACATGGCATACCAAATTGAAGAGTAGAGAATGAAGAGCAGAGTACAAAGCGTATGAAGTAATTTCATTGTTGAACAGCACCATAGCTACTTCCCAAAAAAATTGCTACTGTGGTCAGTGTTGCCTTCTTATCATGAGAAGGCAACACTGACCATCCTAGCTACCTAAAGGGCTCGGCCTTCAGCTAATACCTCGCTTAATGCCTTTTGAGCAAGATTGTTGACTTTTTGAGCAAGTTGGCTTAATAGATTTCTAATGCTGTTTTTATTCAGTTCATCTTTTGAGTATTTTTTTTGGATACCAAGAAATTGAGATATTCTTCTCATTAAATGTACGACCCAATTAGAAAGATGCTGGTCGATAAAGATCCCCTTATGTAATATGTAAGCAAGTTGGTCCATTAATGTTGAGGTCGCTCCTGAAATAATTTCCCAGCTTGTTTTAATCACCGAAAAACACTTTTCGACAACAAATATCAAAGAGTAATGAAGCCACTTGATTGAACTCATTGTTGTACCGGTAAAGCTATAACTTTGTAACCATTGCTTAATGCTTGACTCTGAAGGTATATCAGTACGCTGGCTAGCTAGGGAAGGTGCGAACAACCCCAGCTATTTGATAAATTCATCTTTTGGGATCGCAAAAGCAGCCTAGCCCCTGCAATTTTTGGTGGATAATCCACCAAAAACTTACTTGAAAGTGGCAGGGTTTAACCAC
>NZ_JBLYZI010000206.1:0-2461 GCF_057680865.1 Endozoicomonas sp. Z74 | reverse complement strand
TAAACCGGCTTACCGGTAGTTGATCAAATACTCTTTTTTCCTGAACCGATATACCTCAACCAACTTCCCATCTTCCACAAATGATTTCTTATCACCAAACAGGCGCACCATGATTATTTTTATCCGGCTCGCCTGGAGCGTGTTCATCGCTGCTATGACACTCATACCCCCTTACCTCGCTTGCTTGACTTTATGGCCTGGATAACACCCCGGAATACTGAGATAGCACTTATTCCGTTTTTTCCGCTTCTTTCCTTCTAACCATTCATCCACAGCAGCCTCTAACGCCTCACAAAAAGCCCGATCTAACTCCCTTTGCCTACTCTGCATTGACTTTTCAAATTGAGGGATGGCATCGCTTACGAAGAAAGCCCTTCCCAAAGCCCTTCCCCATATCACGCCAGCAACAGCCAGCACCCCAAAAAACATACCAATCCCTATATAAACTTGAGGCTCCATATCTGATTAATCCTTTTTTCTTGTTTGCCAAAAGCAAAAGACAACACCAATCACCAACCCAGCAAAGGCACCACCCCGGCCAAACATCGAAGCCCCAAAAACAGTCGCCCCAATCAATGTCGATGAACAAGCCACCATATCCATTCTAAAATTCATCGTTTCACCTTGATTTTTTCCAATGGCTTATTGGCTTCTTTGCGGAAAAACTCGCATTCCTTCAGGCTGTTTATTTCTTCCACTGAGACCCCGGCCAGTTTCGCGACCCGTTGCGCGTCGTCTGCCTCCTGTTGTCCGTAATATTTCACCTTGCATTGAGTTAGAACGGTTTTCGGTATCTCGGCTATTCGCTGGCTCGCTGGCAACAGGATCAACCCGAATTTACGACCACGCCTCAATAAAATACCGAATTGCTCCGGGGCTTTGCCGGGGCTTGGGCAACCGTCCGCGATCTCCTCCAGAACGGCAAACATCGGTTTATCACCGTCCGCCGCCAAAAAGATCAACCGACAGAACCATTCAAGATTCGCCTTATTATTGTCCACGGTTAGCGCGAGCCGGAATTTTTTCCCGCTGGCAATAGCCTTAGACAGTGCCCTGGCAAACGTTGCCCGGTCGTGAAACCGGGTTGCCTGGTAATCTTCATCCGGATCAAAGAAAACGACCCGATCCGGCTTTTCCTTTTTCAAAAAGTCGATGATGGCCGTGGTTTTACCACCGCCAGACACCGCATTAAAAAAGGTATGACGGTTCGGGAGCCGGGTATTAGGATTCCTTGCCATCGTCCGCGCCCTGTTCGACCTGTTCCTGATTCGCCTTTGTCTTATCCATCATCACCCTTGGGGCTATCAGCATTGCAGTTGCACCGAAAAACACCATTTCCGGCGATGCTTCCGCATCCGGCAAGTATTTTTCAATAAGGTCGGCGGCAGCATTCGACCATGTGTTTTTTTCTTCAGGGGTTAGGTTCCAATGCTCCCCCTTCCGAGAAGCCACAAAACCGAAGCCCAGAGCCGCAAACGTGCCCACCATATCGGCCACGGCCTTATGTGAGTCACTGGCCTGAATTACTTCCGGTTCCTCTATGGCCTCCGGTGTCCATTGATCGCTTTCGGTTTTGTCCTGCTGCTCTGCAAGGACTGCCATTTGTTCCAGATCATCAGTTACCTGTTCTGCTGTTTGCTGTTCGCTCATCACGCGCCCCCCCCAATTTTGAATGGTATTAATACAATTGCCGCCAGCCCCGCCAGCACTGCCCAGCCGCCCTTGCTGCTTTCCGGCTTAGGGGGCTGCCTAGGTTCCGGCTTAGGGGCTTTCGCTTCGTCTGCTGGCTCCTGAGCCGCTGCCGGTGTTTTTGGTTGATCAGTGATGAGATTAGGGGGTGGGCTAGGGATTTCATCAACCTGCCACACAGTCTCCTGATAGAGCCGCGTTTGCAGTGCTGCCCCTTTCCGCATATCAACCCCGCATTTCTGGCAGCCGACGTATAGATAGCCCCTGGTGTTCTGTTTCACGCTCGCGGGTTCCCCGCACAGGTCACAGGGGATTATCCCCAGTTTTGGATTATTCGCCCTTGGCATCATCACCCTCCACCATTGTTCTGGTAATTGCCCTAACGTACGCCGCTTGAATATCATCAATCCCTAGCATTTCCTGCTGCATCATCAGCATTTCATCAGTGACCGCCTCCGGTTTTTTTGCATTAACCCCCGCCATCACTCCGTAAATGCAGCCACACAAAGTTTCCAACTTTTCAGCCTGCTTTTTTTGAGCTTCCACCACACCACCCATCAGCAAAGACGCGCTTTCCAGTGTGTTTTTGATTTCACCTGGCACCATCATTGATGATTGGGCTTTTTCTGCTGCCTGCCTCAATTCAAAAGCGATTTTTTCAAGTTCTTTGTAATCCATAGTTCCTACCCTGCCCCCATGGGTTCATAAAACCAACGGCCACCCCTTTCAACCACCTGCCGGGGTTCCGTACAGTTATTTACACAAGTCCAAG
>NZ_JBLYZI010000205.1:0-2486 GCF_057680865.1 Endozoicomonas sp. Z74 | reverse complement strand
CATGATCCAGTCCTCTCGGTTGATCATGGCCGCTTCCCTGTTGTTTGCTCACTACAGGTGTCGGCCTGGTTAATCGAGGGGACATCTCAAACTGGTGATTTGGGGACATTAAGGGCTGGTGTTAACATCATAAAAGGCTGATGCAGGGCCTGATTCCTTCTAGAGGCGCTGAAGAGGTAGCTAAACAGCCCGCATCATACTGCGTTGAAGTTTTTGTAAAGGACTCATAGGGCCTAAAGACTAAGGTCATTAACTGAAGCTTCGCCCTTGTGGCTTTAGCCCCCTTGAGTCCTATGGGGTTGGCATCTGCAGGCTGTTTAGCTTGCAGGGTACGCACAGGACGTATTCGCATCTTCGTTAGACTGGATAGTAATCAGAAACTGATTTGACACGAATTTGTTGGTATTGATAGTTTTAACGCTCAGATCATCATAGATAAAATCATAGATAATAACGCCTCTTCCCGAAGTGCCTCGCATTTGGTTCAAATTATTTTCTATAACTGGATTGATTAAGTTAGCATAAGAAATTGGGGTCTTTAACTCTCCGTTTGTAGCACTTGCATGATTTAAAATTAATTTTCCGCTAGTCTTTTCATCAGGGGGTAGTAGCGCCTTGATATTTTTAATTTTACTTTCTAAGTCTGGTCCATCCCAATTGTCCTGAAGTAGGAGCTCGTTATTGTCATGCCAATTATAAGCCCAGCGCTTACCTTCAATGCTGGAAATATTCCATGGAGCTTCGGTGCCTTCAATAGCAATGATTTTTCCTCTTGCTTGACCAACAGTTGGCCAGCTATATGTTTTTTTTGCTCTTAGTTTCGGTTTGTATATTGAGTCAGCATAATCCGCCATTAATTTCTGAATGGCTGGTTTATACTGATCAAAATCATCTTTGTTTTCGTTTGAGTTTTGAATACGTACGATGACAAATTCGGAAGGGTTTTTATTCAGGAAATCCAGAATCTGGTCAAAAATAGTTCTGGCGGCGATATCACTAATCCATTCGCGATGAGCGGCTAATAGGTTGCGGGTTATTCTCAAGTCAATATAACGAACGCCAATATTTAACTGCTCTTTAAGAGTTAAATGTTGTGTTTTATAGTATTCATGATCACAGCTTGAGGTCATTGTGTCGTGAGTTCCAGGCAGGCATATTTCTGTGATCGTTTTTTTATCATCGATATATTTCAACCAGTGTGTTAGTTTGTTTTTCATAATAGGACGCATTTTAGTTAACACTCCATTCCTATAGTATTACAGTTTTGGTGTCGTGGGTCTTATTTTTTTCGGTATATCAAATGCAGATGGCTTCATGTGTATAGTGAGCTTTCTATTATTTGACAATACTCAAATTTAATTCGTTGTAACTCGTAAAATATCCCATGCAATGAACATCTGACACGGTGAAGGCAGTGAGCTGCTTTATTTCTATAAATCAGCTTAAACTGCCTGTAAAATATGTATAAATCAAAATCAATTATTACTTAATTTTTTTATGGGTATGAGACTTCCTGGTTAGTCAGGATTTTTTCCACTTTTTTCTCATTTTTAATTTTGATAAGTTTCCAGGAAAGCATTGAAGCAATTGCAGTCAATACCGACAAACCAATAAAAGCGTTGCCAATTATATGGGTTGGTGTTAATATCTCGCGAATAACTTCTCCTTGTTCATTTAATAGAGGGCTATATATAATTCTGCCTGGAATTAATGGTGCCAATAGAGCTGGCAGGTAGCCAATAGTAATTGCTAATGACATTGCTGCGCTTGTATTCTTTTTATCAATATTTGATTCACCAATAGGTGCATAATAGACACCACGGATCATAAAACAGCAAGCAGAGGCACATAGCATTAATATCATAATAGTGTTACTTATCAGTGGTTTTATAATGTTTTCAGGTGCCTGGCCTGGTAAATATTCGTTAACTGCTGCAGGATTCATATAGAAAATAATGGCAAGGCTTAATAACAATATAGATAAAATAAACGACATGAATCTCATAAAGTGTGCTGTAGATTTAAATGTTACTGTTACTAACACACTTGATAATAGTGGCAGCATACGCAATGCAATAACCACGGATGCAAATATTGCAGCAACAGTTGCAGAAGCACCATATCCTGCTTGCAGGAATCTAGCGAAATAGGTTCCTGCAGCAACAAATGTCCCATATATGCAAAAAACATTTAAGCCTGTGATCCAGACAACGGGATATTTCATCGATTTAAAAACGCCAGAAATAGCTTCGCTAACAGAGCTGGCACTTTCTGATGCGTCTTTTATTTTTGTATCTTTAGAAACAGCAAAGAAGATTAAAACAGCAGTCATCAAAATGATAATTGATGATGTAATCATCTGCATTAGTTCAGATCTGATCTGACAATTCCCTCTTCAAAAAAGGGAAGGGTTACCGATTTAGATAGAGGGTGAAATCACTGAAATCTAAATCGTAAAAAGGTAACCCTTATGATTCATACTAATC
>NZ_JBLYZI010000204.1:0-2560 GCF_057680865.1 Endozoicomonas sp. Z74 | reverse complement strand
ACCAGGCCCAGGTTCGATGGGAGAGCCGGTGTGCCAACGGTCAGGTGGTGAAATCCGGAAGCGGCATCACCTGGCACAGTGCAGGAGGCAGCTGCAGCGGCTCCGGTGGCGGAGGTGGCACCGGGGGTGGGAACAGTATTATTGGAGGCTTTGGCGGAGGCTGGGGTGGGGGCATCAGCATTGGCAACAGTGGCAGCGCCATTGGCGGTGAAGCGAACTGGTGCCCGGCGGATGCGCAGAACGGTTGTCCGGACGGGAACTGCCCGAAGGCGGGGAACAGTGAGAGTGGTGGCCAATAGGCCACCTTCACTTTAAGGTCAACCTGAGAAGTTGACCGTTTTTTAGTATGAAGACCGTTGGTGAAAAGGGGGCTTTTTTTGAGAGCAGTGTTAGCGATTTGTTTTATTTTCGGTTTCTGGCAGTGGTGGAGCAACCGGCCTGCACCCTATTCCCCTGGAGTCGTGGCCCCTCAGGCGCCGATACAAACCGCCCTGGCCAACAGCGAGAGGTTCGCCCATAAGGGGTTTATGCTGACGCCGGTTGCAGACTTTCAGTTAACAGCCAAAGTACTGGGCGTTGAAGGTTACCATCTGGGCAAAGAAGCCGAATTATCCCCTTTAGACTTGGCTCTGGGCTGGGGAGCGATGTCTGATGACAGCGTGCTCAGCCAGATCGATATTTCACAGAGAAACCGGTTTTACTACTGGCAGGTGAGGGATTTTCCCATTCCCAGAAGGCAGATCGAAACCAGCAGTGGCAATATGCACATAATCCCAGCCAGCCCCGCGGTAATGGAGGTTTTAGACAGTGTTTCTAAAGGAGAAGTCATCCGGCTGAAGGGAAAACTGGTGAATGCGGTAGACCGCGATTGGCGTTGGAACACCTCCTTGAGTCGCAGTGATACAGGGAAGGGGGCATGTGAATTAGTCTGGGTTGAGTCGGTTGTTGTTGGGCCTGTTTGATTTAATGTTCAATCAGTGAACGGGACAACTATCTTGAAAAACTCCGAGGTTCCCCCAGCTAAATCCCTGAAATCTTTATTTACATCAATTGCAGGCAATGGTTTATTGAAGCCCAGTTTTTTACCCCAATACTTAGGGTTCCATTTGCTTCGCCCCGGGTGGTCCAATTTTACTGGATATAACTTCTTTCCCACAAGTCCCACCCGGAGGGTGGGAATGAGTCAAGGTCGACAACTTTTGCTTTTTCTTAACATAGGGCTAGAACAATGTTGCTCTTTTAATCGTTTTAGCAAAATACTCTTATTTTGCGCTTTGAGTAAACTCATATAGTGCTCGAATAATTTAATAGACCCAGTATTTCTTAAAAATCCTTCTTGAATAACTCCCTCTGCTTGATTCATGTCGCCGAGTTGCGCATAGGTTTCAGCCAAAGACAGATACAGCGGGACTTCTTCATAGGTTATGACACTAGCACTGCCAAAAGTAGGGCTTTGATTTCTCTTTTTCTTGATAAGCTGCGCCTTAAGAATATCTATAGCCTGATTATATTGCCCTAAACCAGAAAGAGCATTAGCCATATAGATATATGGTTCTGAACTCGACTGATCAATCTGAACTGCTTTTTCCAGTTGCATAAGAGCAGCCCTATACTTACCCTGTTTTACGAATATTTTTCCCTTAAGAATAATGAGCTCAATATCAGATCCCCACTTATTAGTGAAGCTTTCAATCTCATCGAGAGCATCCTGATATCGACCTAGTTTATAAAGACACTGAGATAGATCCAAGCTTTCATCAATAGTCAGCTCACCTTGCAGAGAAACTACTGCAGCCGAAATTTTAGAAAGTACTTCTTCAGTATCAGAATCACTCCAACACTCATCCACCTCATTTGCACAGACTGAAAATGAGTTGATAATAACTAAAAAACCTATAACAATTTTATTCATAATTTCTCATTCCGCTAACTCTTTTTCCGCGATAGTACATCCACATGTTTGTATCAAGTGCACTTTCGGTTAAATGCTCTGAAGACTGCACTATTTGCCTATAGACATCATGTCTTGTAGTTCCAATTCTTAAGGAAAAATCGGTTTTGCAGCCTGTAGCTGTCTCAAAATATGTAATTTGATAGTATACAGTCTTTCCACATTCTAAGAGCCCTTTTTCATAATCATCAATATCGCGAATTATCTTTCCTAGCTGCCGATCCCACTTCCTAGCACAGGCACGATTTAACCCTGAAACCACTAAATCAGGTGCATTTCCTACCGCCCCAGCAATATTTCCCATGCCTGCTTTCTCACCCGCTAGTTTATTAAACTTCCATTGCCAATATTTCTTACTATTCTCAGTTGAAGAGCCTTTGTTCTTTTTTTGAAAATCATTCCACTCATTCAATCCTAAATGATCCATTGAGTTTAAGGGATGCCCCCCAACATAAATGTATGTATTTAATCCCCCATCCAGTCCAATCGGATCACTCTGAACATATCGCCCAAGCCCAGAGTTATAATCCCTGAAGTAGTTATAATGCAACCCCGTTTCCTGATCAAAATACTGCCCCGGAAATCTCAGGTTGTTCCTCAGTTCACTCT
>NZ_JBLYZI010000203.1:0-2623 GCF_057680865.1 Endozoicomonas sp. Z74 | reverse complement strand
AACCTTCTCAAGCTTGATACTTCAGTGAAGGCTGGTATCAAGAACAAACGTAAAACCTGTGGCTGGGATGAAGACTATATGATGAAAGTGCTTGGGCTGATTGATTCTTGATCATGTTTTTGCCCTGCAGGGAGTATGACGGTGACTGGTCATGGAGCTCGGTTGAAAACCGGCTCGGTATCAGTTTTTCTGCGAAACAAAGAAGCCATCATCTTGAAAATGGACTGGTGGGCTACTGGCGACGGAATATACGAAAACGCGATGAACACGGTAGCCGGGATTTACTTGGCTCATTGTTTGCCGAAGGAGGATTACCATGGCAGCTGGTACAGAGTGACAGTCATGGCTTCGGGCGTATAGTCAGGCGTGGATTGAGAAACTACTACCGAACTGAGCGAGGCCTAAGGACAACAGTCGATATCATTAGCGGATCAGAGAATTACTTACCAGACGCTTTTGCCAATCATGAAACAATGCAACTTCTTGCTGGCATTGTTGACCAATTAATACTTCTTGCTGAAAAATTCGACATCAAAGAGCAAGATAACCCTGTTGAATTTCTTGATAAAAAGAGCCCTGACTGGCGGTCTGCTTTTCCCGTGCCCTTGGATGAAGCAAATGCACAATCACTTCTCAATGAATGGCTTAAGGATGCGGGGCAAAGTCATCAGGAGAGGCAAAATACAATCGAAAATGAAAAAGCCTTTACTTGTGAGCATAAGCTTCAGGGGGGGGTACCAAACTGGTCTATTTCTAGTGAGTTATACCTTCCCAGAGAAACAACTATTCCGTTTATTGATAACCTGACTTCCACGAGATTTGAGCTGGGTTTTTTCGAAGGTGATCAGCTGCTAGCCAAGGGGGGGGCAGTATATGCACAGCTTGATGAACACGGTCTAAAAATCAGGTTTCAAGAGTGTGTCATCTCACTCAAGAGAAAGCACACTACGCTACCAGTAGTGCTAAAGCTTATGGATAGTGGCCGACCCGTACATATTTTCAATTTTGACAACAGTGCTCTTGATTTAAAAAATAGCCCACTCTTTTTTGAGCCTAGAGATGACGAATGGTGGTTGGCAGCGCAAGCTTCATGCAAACTGGCATCGTCTAAGGGCAGAGTCCGGCTTCCTTCTGGAACACGCATAATATCTGGCTCGCCGGTGTTGATTGCAGAAGAAACAGACTCTGCAAAGTGGTTTGAAACAACGGATGACCTACTACTCAACAGAACTAACGATATATACAGACTGACTCTAAAAACTGAGTCAGACAGTTCATCGCAACCTTATTTAACGGGCAAAATAGCCCTTTATGAGTCACGCTCCAATACTGTTTTTGTCGGTTTTCCAAAACTTAATCTTCCGGAAGTTTACCCATATGACAAGCAAGATCTCCTTCATTGGGTTAATAATGAAAGGATCGACAATATACAGTCTTATTCGAAAGCAGGAACGGTTCCCTACTCCATAAAAAATCTACAAGACGAAACACTTCTTCAACGAAGAATCAGCACACTGCCTGAAGGGTTCTATTTATCGACCTTACCGGCAACAGGAGATCAGCCAGCAAAAATAAGAGTTCATAATGGCAGGGATCTACTACTTCAAGTTCTTGGTGATGACATTATTTACAGGGAAGAAAAAAAAGGACAGCACCACTACATTATTTTGGAACATAGCGGAGACAACATTCCGACACGTTTTCGCCTTGAAGTATCCAGTGATCGACGTATAGAGCCTGTTGAACTGATATTGCCGTATCCCTATCAGGGGGCACGGCTGATTGATTCTGAAGGAGAGCAGATACAAGATCATGAATTAACGCTGCCAGACTTGCTCGGTACGAAACTGGTTCTATTTTCAGGCCAGACTCAGGAGCAAACGTTTCATTTAAACATGCAGCTTGTTGCCAGTTCTGGCAAGCACAAGAATTCTGAAAAATTAACCAGGCACTATTCGTTTCAGATTGGTCAGGAGCCCCTGTCACTCAGCTTATTCAGTTTTCAGAGTGATATGGCTCAACTTCTTGGTTCTGTAGATGATCAGGACGCATTCATCAGATTTTCCGTAGATTCTACACAATCACTTCTGAGAATGAATATCCGGCGTTATTCTGGATTTATTGAACGAAAAGGAAATAACGTCGTTGCCATACAGGATCATAATAGTCTTATCATCAATGAGGCTGTAGCCGTCGAGGCCATGCTTTTGTCTGACCCGAAAAGAAAGTCAGTTGAAATACACCAGAAAAAATCCGAGTGGGTTGGAACGGGTTATTATGAAATTCCTTCAGCTATGGATAAATCTGGACCTTGGTTAATTTATCCCTGTTCAGATTCTTCCATACAGTTCCGACCTGCATTACATCTGGCTGAAATAGGCAACACAGAGAATGTTACCGAAGCAAAGTCTCTGCATGGCGCTGTTCAAATTAAATGTTGCTAACATGGTCTATACTCCCTGAGCATGAGAATTGTCGTGTAAAGTGGAGTTCCAGCCATGAAACCTCAGCAATTCCAAGACATCCTGAAGTCCATACCCATGATGTCCCCAGAGCAGATCGGTGTCCTCCATAAAACTCTGCCGCCCTCACCCATTGCCGGTGATGCACAAGGTATTTCCGG
>NZ_JBLYZI010000202.1:0-2899 GCF_057680865.1 Endozoicomonas sp. Z74 | reverse complement strand
AGAAAGTAATAAACCGAGAAGCTGTTTATCGTAAAGCGAAGGAGCAACACCCAGAACGCTGGGGAAGCCGCAATACCAGAAACTGGCAGTTACCCACTGAAGTATGGCTAAACCCTGAGCGATCAGAAAATCAGCAGCACTATGATTTAGCTGCATAGGTTGAGGCGACATCTTTCTTGAAAATCACCGGTACATTGTTTGGAAATTCCTTCCCAAGATAATGCGATGAATGAAGGGCATCTGAAACTCCTACAAAGGCTAGGAGAAGACTGTGCTTATACTTTCAAAGGCTTATACAAAGAATCAGGTTGGCTTCAGTTTAAGTACAATTTATATCTATCAGTCCCAATAATCTTCAGCATCATTGCACTTGGCTTCGATCAAGAAATTTCAAGCTTGCATCTGAAGTTCCTCGCAGTTTTATCTTTAACATTTACTGTTCTTGCTTTGCTCGGACAAAAAAGATTTGAACGTATTGAGGCTTATCGAGCCATCGCAGATGAAGTGAAATCCATTTATGACTTAGCAGAAGAGTCCTATATGCTTCAGAACTTCTCCGAGTACCAAAAGTTAAGGGATGAATGGAACTCAATCAGGCTTAAGTTAAATGGTTTTCCTATAACATTTTGGTCAAGGAAGTATTCCGCATGGAAAATACAAAAAGAAATGAATCTTTCTTGGCTCGGAGGCGAGTACAGCTAACAAGTAAATCCAGGTGACGCCTGCGGCGCACCTGAATCAGGCGTAATGCATAAATAGAGTAATCGAATTATGTTTCCAATTGAACTGAATACAAACATTGAAAGCCACAATGGCAATATTACAAGAACAATATCCATACGCGATGGCTTGACAGTTTTAATCGGTCCTAATGGGAGCGGTAAAACACACCTTCTTAGAGCTATTAAAAATACTCTTCAACCTCATTCAGAAGGAAAAAAGGTCAGATTTTTGTCAGCGGGTCGAATGGGATTGCTCGAGCAGCACCGTTCTGATTTCGATGGGAACCGCGGCGGCAGGCCACGTTATGAACAGGCTAATTTTGGCTCAAAAAGTGATGTAACTAGAAGGCATAATATTGAAACCCTAAATGGTGATTTTCAAACTCTTTCTGAAAGAGCTGATATTCTTGTTAAAGTTCAAGAAAGATTAAGGAAACTATTTAAACGCGACTTGATTATCGAGTGGGACGGTGGAACTCTCAAAGTTGTATTCGCAAGATTAGATAATGATACTCAGCCATACTCATCAGGTAGGGAGGCTTCTGGTTTACTTCACCTTGTTGGTATTTTATCAGCTCTATATGACGATGAAGTTGGTGCGTTGTTGTTGGATGAACCTGAGGTGTCTTTACACCCTCAACTTCAAGCATTTTTACTTAATGAAATCATAGAAGCTTCAGGGCATCCATCTGAAGGTGGATACAAAAAAATAATTATCATGGCTACGCATTCAACTGAAATGCTAAAAATATCAAAATGTGAAGATCTTGCCTCGTTAGTATTTTGTCATGATTTAGATACCCCGCCCGTTCAAGTAGATCCTTTGACTGGCGAATTGCAAAATAGAAAGCTACAAACTTTGGTAGCCAGACTAGGTCAAGAACACAAATTGTCACTATTTTGTAAACGACCACTCCTAGTTGAGGGGCCTTCTGATGTAATGCTATGTAGTTTTTTATCTCATAGGTTGGAATATCATTTAGAGGCCGCTGGCTCACAAATACTGCCAGTTATAGGAACTGGGCAAATGCCTGTGGTATCAAAATTTATGAAGCTGTTAGGTAAAAAGCCCGTAGTACTTGCTGATGCTGATGCATTTGCGGATGGTCTTGAACTGGCGAATAATTTTCTGGATGGCTGTGACAGCGCTGATCAAAAAGCTGCTTTATCTGGGGCTTCTTCAGCTTCCAGTCTCGTGTCTAGTATTTATAGAGATTTTTGCAGTTTAGTAACAGAAAAATGGGACGAAATATCTAGCCAGTCAATGCAGCATCCTTACTGGGTTAACAAGAAGGATATTGATGATTCACTAGCTAAAAGAAGGTCATGTTTTTCAACCATGTTTGAGCTTGATGAAAGCGCATTGTCAGACTTTAATTCTGGACCTGAATGGATCTCAATGAAAAGAAGGCTAGAAGCTGCACTTGATATTTTAGAGCAGGCAGGCTGCTTTATTCTTCGGCGCGGAGCTATCGAATCGTATTATCAATCGTCTGACCGATTTACTGCTGAGGGGAAATCTAGTGCAGCCGTAGATGAAATTGACTTCTTGGAAAATGAAAGCAAAGAGAACATTATTTCTTATGTTCCTGAAATTGTCAGATGTATTGAATATGCGTCACAAGGAGAAAAAATTAACGAAGCAGAATCATTGAGAGATGTGCTTCTTTCAATTGCAGCTCCAGCAATGGCCAAGCTAAATTCAGGCGCTAATACTCAAGACATTAAAATCCTGGCAAAAACGATTCTCAGAGAAAGAGCGGCTATATTTGATCTTGAAATAGAAGAAAATCAATTATTAATTAAAATGAACAGTAAAATACTTAATGTCAGCGGCTTCCCGATGACCTTCAAACCAGGTGATGACGTGGTTCGAGTGATAGAGCAAACCTTACATTCGAATGCATAACAAGTTGCTGCACACGGAAAAATTACTCGCTACGCTCCTAATTTTCCGGTGAGCAAGGCGTTAGGGTTAGGAGTTACCCACGAATTGTGGACACCCCGCTAAGTTAGATTACAGTCTAACTGGGAGGTGTATCATGAGCCAATATAGAAACCCTGCTTATACCGAAGAGTTCCGAAAAGAAGCTGTTCGTCTGGCAGGCTTACCAGACCACAAAGCTTCTGCTGTTGCTGAACAGCTCGGTATCAGCGTACAGCAGATCTACAATTGG
>NZ_JBLYZI010000201.1:0-3013 GCF_057680865.1 Endozoicomonas sp. Z74 | reverse complement strand
AAGAACGCCAATGGAAACTCTGATAGATGGCAAAGAGATCTGGAAGGAAAAATTTGTAGCCTGAATTTGACCTGACAGACACCCTCTGAAAAATCGGTGACTGTCAGATCAGGTCTGAACTACTACACATTACGTAGTTGCCGCATTAGATTAAACCCCAATGGAGTGTTGCATTTTTTATCGGCATTGATAATATACGCAGCACTTCAGGCGGTTAGCTCAGCTGGTTAGAGCGTTGCCTTGACATGGCAGAGGTCGCTGGTTCGACTCCAGTACCGCCTACCAATTCTGAAGTCTGTTACCCGCTCGGGTGGCAGTTCCTATAGTCGGTTAGCTCAGTTGGTAGAGCACCACCTTGACATGGTGGGGGTCGCTGGTTCAAGTCCAGTACCGACTACCATTATTTTGTCGTCTTCCTTTCGAGACTCTTTATATTGAGAGTCTACGTTCAATATTTAACACCTTCACCGTATTGAATTTTAGCGAGCTTCATTTTTAAAACGGCTGCCTGCCTTCAGTCCAGCAGTGATGTCTGAGACTCCCCGGTAAACCGCTCTTCAATCAACGGCTCCAGACTCTGTTCGGAATCGCCATCCAACACCCGATAAAGCAACGAGTAGGCCACACGCCACTGCCGCGTGCTGTCTTTCTCAACCATGGTTACCGACTTACCGTTCAGGCGGATTACCCGTGCAAGCCGTTCAATGCCTTGTTTATCCTTAAACCCGAGCCAATCCCCTGTGGCGATGGAATGACGGCTTAGCCCCTTGTCAACTTCATGGTTGACTCGGGCATCGGCCCCTTCGATGTTCAGCATAAAATAGGGAACGGTATACCTCTTGTCATTGCCAAGATCTTTGATGACGGCTCGTTTCGGATTCAGGCGAACCACTTCACAGGGCCGAAGAGCATTGGAGCGGGTGTCCAGATAACTGATGCGCTGTCCCACGACCAGGGGCGCTTTAATCCTGGCAATCCGCTCCGGCGACTCAATCTCCCGGTCGATCAGGGTACTCAGTCGAAACAGGTCAAATGTGCTGGCCTGGTTCAGTACTTCCAGCAGCTGTGCATAGTCCATGGAGGGTTTGGATGGGAGGTGGTGATGGGGCATGGGGTTCCTGTTCAAGTTAGAGGCGTCAGGGAATGATAAGCGGCAAAGCGTTCTTAAGCCATGTTGAAAAATAGCAGAGTGATGATCAAACCTCTCTGGCCCCTGAGAAAAACGACAATACCCTGTTCAACAGGCTCAAAACTTGGCACAATCGAACAACTTTTACAGGCCCTCGGGCCACCTGCTATGAGACTTTCGCCTGTTCAGTTTATAGCCAACTGAACAAAGTTCCGGGCGGTAGCGTGCGTGGGACCTGCGAATCGGGGGGCGCTGAGAGCATACTGCTGGGTATTAGAAGCCATATGTCGCATAACAACCAGATAGCTCATAAACTGCACAATTTCATCGTCTCCATAGTGTCAGGGTGGCGCATTTTGTGGAAGCGGATGTAATGCCTCACCCAGCCCCAGTAGGAGCGCTCAGTTTCAAGGGAAGCATTGCCCGTTCTTATAGTGAGCCGGAATGGCTGTTGTAATCTCATACTATTTGCTACTCGGAATACTGCTGTTTTATACAGCTTTTTGAGAAAAGTAGTTCGCGTATGCATTCGTAATATATCTCATTTTGAGTTAATAAGTGCGATATTAGAGGGATATCTCTTAATTTGATTTTTTTTGTCCCTAATATTCGATATTACTCGGTTTGAGATCTAATAGCTGTTAGCACTCTCAAGTAACATTCAGCTTAACTTCAAGGATTATGAATACGAAAATAATTCTAAATATTGTCGCTCTAACTGGTTCTATTCTCTGGATAGTATTTGAGCCAGGTTTTGAGCCAGTAATTCTTACAGTAACGCTCATTGCTACTCTGATCGGGTTAAGTGTGCATGACGATAAAACTTCTAAGAATGAAGAAAAAGAAATGTCAAAGGGTGCTGTAAAATCAGAAGTTTTCTCTATTTCAGAAAGGTTTAAGAAAATTATATCCTTGATGAATAATAAGGATGAAACAGATTATTACACTATTTCCAAACTGGCTCAAATAATGAAATTGGAGAAAGTCAGTGATTTAGAAAATATCGTAACAGCTAACAAAGAACCTTCTTTTAAATTTATTGATAATTTTTGTGAAGCCTTTGGTGTTAATCCTGAATGGCTTAAAGAAGGAAAAGGAACACCATATTGCAAACCCGAAAAAACTTATCTGATGCCTTATGGCTATTTGGATGAAATAGAAAGAAGTAAGCCTGAAGGAATTTACTTTATATTAAGTAGGTCTGAAATCGGTGAAGCATTTATCCTCTTAAAATTCGAAGATTGGAAATATAGAATCCTACCAAGAGATTGGCACATTAGCTCACATGTAGGAAATACTGGGCGTAGACAAATTTACAGCTACTATAAGCTCATAAAAAAACTGTTAGAAAATGATCACTTAGCCGAGTGTACTGGGCGTATTCTTGAACCGGAAGATTTTGGAAATCTCTTTGAAGGTAAAATTTTCCCACACTGGATTTTAGAAGAAAATCGTTACGGAATGCACTGGTGGGATGATTTTATAGAAATCGCAGATCTCAAGAGTAGAACCGAGCACTTTAAAAAAGAGTATGGCGAGGGGTTCGTATTTGCTCAGTCAGTTGTTCGAGACTTCGTCAGAAAAGAGACCGAGAGAACCGAGTGCTAACAAGGCAAAGCAGCAATGCCCAAGCAAGCTTGGGCTGGACCTCGCTACGCTCGCCCGTGTTGGCGGCGTTAGGCGCAGGAGTTACCCACGAATTGTGGACACCCCGCTAAGTTAGATTACAGTCTAACTGGGAGGTGTATCATGAGCCAATATAGAAACCCTGCTTATACCGAAGAGTTCCGAAAAGAAGCTGTTCGTCTGGCAGGCTTACCAGACCACAAAGCTTCTGCTGTTGCTGAACAGCTCGGTATCAGCGTACAGCAGATCTACAATTGG
>NZ_JBLYZI010000200.1:0-3057 GCF_057680865.1 Endozoicomonas sp. Z74 | reverse complement strand
CATTTTTGCCAGAAAGCGCTCTTTGCGGGTGGTTCTGCGTTTATGGACAAACTCACTGTCTGCGAAACTAAGCTGGCTCATGGACAGAAACTCAAGCTGGAAGCGATGGGAGTATTATCTCATGGCTGGGGACTTAATCGCACCTTCCATAGTCAATGGGCATCATCAGGGTGAGTACCCGGACGGTTTTATTTAAATTTTTGGCATTTTCTGAGCCGTGTTCCATATCCGGGGCGTAATAGTCAAATTTGCCTATGACCCATTCGTCTTCGAATTTGAACCGGAAATAATCGTGTTCTCCATAGGGATCATTATCTTCATTGAACTCATTAAATTCTGCAATGGCCTTCAGTAAACCGGCCTTATCCTGAATGGTATTCTTCAATGTAGCGGTCATCATCACTTGAAAGCGGCAATTAATTTCTGCGAGGTGATTTTTAACCGACAGGTCTACCAGTGATTTGCGCACTGCATCATTTAATGTGGCAATTTCGTACATCAGTTCATCCTTTATTGATTCATCGTTAATTGATTAATGTTGATTGTTGCAATTTCTTTATATGAGATGGTCGCGACAAGTCGAGAAAAATCAACACGATTTTTCTAAATAACGAAATGGCAGTAGGTATGAACTTCCATGACGCTGATTTCACAAGCGGAATTTGCCAGACAGCAGGGCTTCACCAAAGGCTATGTCACCAAGCTGATTAAAAAAGGCATTGTGAAGTTAAAAAATGGCAAGGTGGATGCCATTCAGGCAGAACAGGCCATGAAAGCCAATGCTGATCCGGTAACGTTGACTCGCTCTGATCAACCCTCTGATCCTGCTCCAACATCGGCAGGAGCAGTTGATTTCGTCACTGCCCGAACCATGCGGGAGGCGTTCAAGGCAAAACTTGCTCAACTGGAATACGAAGAAAAAAGCGGAAAATTAACAGATGCAGCCAAGGTAAAGCAGGACGCTTTTAAGGCCGGTCGTCTTTTGCGGGATGAGCTGTTAGCCATCCCGGACCGCCTGGCGGATTTGCTGTCGGCTGAAGACGATCCCAGGCAGGTTCAGAAGTTGTTGATTGATGAACTGGAGTTGACGTTAAGAAAAATGTTCAAAAATTAGCTTTGATTAATAAGAATGTGCATGGATTGTTGATTAGATGGTAAGCAATTTCAAATTCGGTAAGTGACAGTGGTTGATTTAAATCAACTTAATGCTGAACTTTGTCTTTTTAAAATTAACTATTTTTGCCAGAAGTGAGAAAATATTTTCAAACGACTTTTCCAATTTGGGGCGGAATATGTTTAAGGTAGTTACCGATGGGGCAACATTGCGTTGTACCTGTGGTTCGAGTCCCGCAAAGCTTGCTGTCTCTGGGAATACTGCTCAGGTAGAAGGAGGCACAATGGCTACAATCATGGATCATTCCCCTGGAAGTAATATCGGTGCCTTTGGCTCATGTTCAAAAAAGAATGGCAAGCCATGCAGCCCAACTACTGGTTCTCCATGGAGCTGCAGAAATTCTGTTGTTTTGGATGGCAAGCCAGTTTTGACACAAGATGGTAAGACTTCCTGCGATTTAGGTGGGCTTATCACCATAGCAAGTGCAGGTCAATCTAGCTCAATTGCGGGTATGGGTCGGTCAGTTGGTTCTGCGCGTTCCAGTCAGCCCTCAGCGGCTGCTTATTCTTCAGCTATGATATCTGAAAGTACAGAGGCTACATCTTCTACAGCTTCTCAAGCAGTAAAAATTAACCCGAATAATATGTACTGGCCACCCTATGACCCAACAGCTCCTGAGGGTGAGAAACACATTCATGTTGAGTATGACCAGGATGTAATTGAGATTGCAGTGCTTGCCCCAGAAGAGTGGAAGGAATATTTCGATTTTATTGATGCAAGTAGGAATATTGGCGGTGCTTTGAAGGGCGCTTATAATGCTCATGATGTTGTAAGCAGGTTGGGTGGGCTAGGTGTAACTGCCTATGTTTCGACTACCAATGGTCGGGATTATATCGTTCTTGAAGGCTACAAACAGCACTTAAAAACACTTCTCAAAGGAAATCGTTACAGAGCAAATAATCCTCAGGTTGTAAAACTCGGTTTGGGTGCTTTGCAGTCTGCAAAAGGGATGACCGCGTATGTTAAAGTAACTGCTCCTATGGAGGTTTTGATTGGGTCGGCAATTAATGTACTTCATTTTATTTTAAGTGATGAGTACTTGTTAAGAGACTTGGGAGTAGATCAAGCACGGATGTTGGTTGGTGTAGTAACAACAGCTGGATCTTCACTAGTTGTAGGTGGTATTGTTACTTCATTTGTGGGGCCAGTGCCTGTAATTGGTAGCGCCATGATTTTGGTGTTAATGAGCATAAGTGTGTGGGCATTAGATAGAGCTACGGAGTTTCAAAAAAAGCTTGTTGAAAAGGTGTTGGAATATAATGATTAAACTGGTTATTGCGGGAGGAGTAAATATTATTTTTCTTGCAGTCTCGTTGTGGTTGTATTGGCATATATCAGTTATGCCTTTTTTTGTTTCTACAAATAATATTCTATTTGATAAATATGGTGTTACCGCTGCATTAGCGTCAGGAACTCCAGGTATTTTTCTATATGTACTGGTTGCGTCTATAGCAATGATTTTTGGTAGGAAACTTAAATACAATAATAAGTTGTTTTTCTCATTTATTGCTGTGTTTTCGCTAAGTGCAGTTGTTCTTAATTATGCAAAATATATTGTTATTATTAAGCCTGAAGCATTTGTTCAGTGCCCAGCAAGGCTAGGTTATAAGAAGAATTTAATGGTTGAGTATGCGCGTGACTTAAGTTATTGCGATAATTCTTTATAGGTTTTTCTTTCATGATATTGTTTTTAAAGAGCGCTCGTATGTGAATATAATTGATCGAGGTTTTTGGTGATTAAGATATTTTTGTCAGGTGTAGTAGTTCAGACCTGATCTGACAGTCACCGATTTTTCAGAGGGTGTCTGTCAGGTCAAATTCAGGCTACAAATTTTTCCTTCCAGATCTCTTTGCCATCTATCAGAGTTTCCATTGGCGTTCTT
>NZ_JBLYZI010000199.1:0-3084 GCF_057680865.1 Endozoicomonas sp. Z74 | reverse complement strand
TAGCAACTCGTTACGAGCGGCTTCTGCGTAACTATACGGGAATGCTTCAAATAGCAGCCATCATGGTCTGGTTGGCATGAGTTTGAGTTAAAATCTGGCAGATCGGTTAGATGAGAACGCCGCCTAGAGGTAAATGCTCCAGAAAAATCCCGAAAATCGGAGCTAGGGTCTATTTCAGGGAAATTTCGTGACTTGAATTTCTCCTTCTGCTGATCCAGAGCAGCCTGTAAATTTTGCTGAAGGCATTCAGTAATGCAGGCCTCAATCTCAGCAGCTGACTTTTGATCAAACTGAAAGTGAAAAAGCTCCCTTCTCATTTCTTCCAGTTGTTCAGGCTGAATATCAGCCAGAGCCTCTGTCACATTGCGATCAACCAATAGGCCTGGTGAGTGATCTATTGCTTCATCTGTTTGGACGGAAGGCACAGGAACCCGCTCCCCTTCAGCAACACCAACCCCCATACCAAAAGCAGAGCCCTTCTGCTCTGAATCTGACTTGACCGGGGGAGCACCCTCACCAACCACCCTCACAGAGGCTCCCGGGCTATCGGGCCTTGTTGATGGGTTAAACATAATCAATACCCGTGTTTATTATTCAATAAGGTTACTGGTTGACACGAAAACAGCGAGGAAAGTTCAAACCGTCCGGGCCTATTTTTCTGTGGGCAATCCCCCTCTGTGCTAAAAATGTATATTTCCTCTCAAAAAAAGCGTTTTCTGCCATGAATGACTTGGAACAAATCGAAGCCACCCAGGCTTATGTGGCCCTTTCCAATGCCCACCGTCTGGACTGGGTGTTTCCCATGCTGTCTGAAGACGTTACCTATCACTCAGCCATGATGGGGGATCATCAGGGCAAAGCTGCCGTTGAGCAGTTGATGTCATCCTTTTTTTCGGAGATCCCCGATATCTTCTGGCAGAGCTCTAATTACCGCCCCCTTGGAGATCGAACCATTGAATTTGATTTCATTCGAACCGGTACCAACCCCAACACCGGGCAGCCTTTCAAAATACCGGGAACAGAACGAGTGGTGTACTCCCGAGACGGCCTGATCTGCAGAATAGAAGTGGATAAAAAAGAGGAAGAATGAAGGAACTCTTTCTGAACTTCAGGGTCAGAGGCTCCCATAAGCTCCACCTCTATCGTCAGTGGAATGCCCATGCCGAAAAAAAAATCACTGCTGAAAAAGCTTCTGTTCCTGGCACTGGTGCCAATCATACTGATAGCCGCAGCCTATCTCTGGGTGGCCAGTCAATTTGAGGTATACCGGATCCCCAACACCGCAGGTATGCTACCGACCCTGGATGAGGGAGATCTGGTTATTGTCAAAAAATCCGGCGCCCGCATCGCCCACTACGGCCAGCTGGTCGCTTTTGCCTCACCAGAAGACCACAGCCAGACTCTGATTATGCGCCTGATGGCCAAACCCGGTGATTCTCTGGAATACCGGCAACAATCCATCTGGCTGAACAACCAGCTTATTTCCCTGAAAGAACTCTCCAGAGACAATGACACAATAACACTGGAAGAAACCATCGGAACCAAGGGCTATCAAGTGCAACTGCAGGAGCGTTTCTCCCCTGCTTCCCCAGATAACCAGCTGGAGCTGCCTGACCGACAGTATTTCCTGATGGGTGATAACCGGTACAGGGCCAATGACAGCAGACGGTTCGGCCCTGTTCCCGAGAACCTTATTTCCGGTGTGGTCTATGGTGTTCTGAAAAAAGATGGGCGCTGGCTGGATGGCAACGGGATTTAACTGGCTACTGTATCTTCGGGGTAAACGCCCTGGGAGCCTGGGAATCAGTCAGCCTTTTTAAAATAAACATCAAGAGATTGGATAAAAAAACAAATTTGACCATCAAAAATTGAATAAACATAAAGAAGGGAGTGTTCCGGGTGTTTTATTTAAGAGAAGCCTTCTCAGCCATTACGCTATTTTCTACTACTTTACAAAAGCCAGATGAGGAAATACCAGAAAGTCCAGTACACCGTCTGCCATGCGGCCATTTACAGACTGATAAAAGCTTATGGCATCGAAAAATATGCAAATATTTAGGAACAACGCCGGAATTATCTTTACGTTGTCCCATGGTAGTGTTTAGAGCCCTTCAAAGGGAAATGATCGACCCCAACGATCTTGACAAATTAGATAGAAAAGGCAATAGCCGTTTACACACTGCCGTCAAGGGGCGGAATATAAGAGCTGTGAATCTGCTTGTTTTTCATGGTGCATCTCCAAACTGCAGGGACAAGCATGGCAAAACCTCATTACACCTTGCTATTCAATCTGGCTCAGAAGAAATAGCCTGCCTTTTGATTAAAGCGGGTGCTGATTTAAACTGCAAAGATGATGAAGGAAAAACTCCTCTGCACTATGCGGTATCCAGAAATACAGTTTGGAGGGGGAAGACAAAAGAAATGACCCACCTGTTACTCGAAGCAGGTGCTGATCCGGAGTGTAGAGATAATAAAAGCAAACTACCGACAGCTTATGCTGAAAAAAGCGATAAGTCTGACGAGACTATTCTTCTGGTTAAAAAATCAATTAGTGAGAGAAAACCCACTAAAAAAGAAGACCAGTCAGTTTGTACACAATCTCATTTTCCAAAAAAACATGAAGATACAGCTAGCAACAATACTGAAGAAGCTGTAGCTGTTTCCAGCAGTATTGGAAACACGCAGACTGATAAACAAAAACCAGTATCAGACCATTCCAGCCCAGAGTTACCAGCACTTGAAGCAGAAAAATACGCACCTTCCACCATTAGCGAGAGTGACTCTGAAGAAGTTGAAGGTACCTATCCAGAGGAATTCCAGCCAATTGGAGACAACAAGTTATCAGAAACTCCCTTGGGAAAAGATAACAGTGATACAGGGCGCTGTTCAAATTAAATGTTGCTAACATGGTCTATACTCCCTGAGCATGAGAATTGTCGTGTAAAGTGGAGTTCCAGCCATGAAACCTCAGCAATTCCAAGACATCCTGAAGTCCATACCCATGATGTCCCCAGAGCAGATCGGTGTCCTCCATAAAACTCTGCCGCCCTCACCCATTGCCGGTGATGCACAAGGTATTTCCGG
>NZ_JBLYZI010000198.1:0-3116 GCF_057680865.1 Endozoicomonas sp. Z74 | reverse complement strand
GTATCTCCCATCTTGGCACATCCGAAAGTCTGTTCAGCCCATTGTTGAGGAGGCAGTGGCATCATGATCTTGGTCTGTCTCAGAAAAGGATAAACCAAGATTAGGATTTGTGACTAAGAGACAGCCCAGAGGGAGGGGGCTTCATTATGTGGCACTTTCAAGCTCCCTCTCCCTTTGGGAGAGGGCTGGGGTGAGGGTAAAGCGGTGTATGAGCTACCAAAGACTCGGTATCACTTATACGCCCCCGGCATAGCCGGAAGAGTTACCTTATGATCACTTATCCCTTGGAAGGCCTGGTCGACCGGTTTCCAGAGCCTGAAGACCGACGTCGTCTTGGACGACCCTCTGCCGATGGCTTTCTGTCAGAGTGCTGACTTCTTTTCTGCTGGCCAGGCGCCCTGCGCTCATCACTCTGAGGTTGACGGGGCTCCTTAGGTTTCTTCGGTTTCTTTGGCCGTGCAGGGCGCTGGGAGAGCCGGGTTTCCGGCAGTTCATTCACCGGTTCAAAACCGGCCAGAACCTCCCGGGTCAGCACCTGGTTAATCAGCCGCTCAATATCCCGGAGCTGTTTGAATTCATCAGCACACACCAGTGACACCGCGTGTCCTTCAGCCCCAGCCCGACCGGTACGACCAATCCGGTGCACATAATCTTCCGGCACATTGGGCAGATCAAAATTCACCACCTGGGGCAGCTGATCAATATCCAGGCCACGGGCGGCAATATCCGTCGCCACCAGAGCCTGGATCTGATGATTCTTGAACTCCGCCAGTGCCCGGGTACGAGCCCCCTGGCTTTTATTGCCATGGATCGCCGCCGCTTGTATGCCCTTCCCTTCCAGGTGACGGGTCAGCCGGTTGGCGCCGTGTTTGGTGCGGGTAAACACCAGCACCTGATGCCAGTCATTATTGCGAATCAACTGGGTCAACAGGGCGGGCTTGCTTTTTTTGTCCACCGGGTAAATCCACTGCCGGACGGTTTTGGCTGTGGTATTACGGGGGGATACCGAGATTTCAACCGGGTTATGGACAATGCCTTTGGCCAGCTGACGAATCTCATCGGAAAAGGTGGCCGAAAACATCAGGTTCTGACGTTGCTTTGGCAACAGCGCCAGGATCCGGCGAATGTCATGGATAAAGCCCATATCCAGCATCCGGTCCGCTTCATCCAGAATCAGCACTTCCAGGTGTTTGAACTTCACGGCATTCTGGTTATACAGATCCAGCAGGCGGCCCGGTGTTGCCACCAGCACATCGGCTCCCCGACGAAGATTCATCATCTGAGGATTAATCTTGACCCCGCCAAACACCACGGTGGAACGCAGCGGCAAGTGCCGCCCATAAGTGGCAACACTGTCGCCCACCTGGGCCGCCAGTTCACGAGTAGGTGTCAGCACCAGCGCCCGCACCTGATTGCCTCTGGATCGCTCCCCCTGGCTTAACCTTTGCAGCAACGGCAGGGTAAAACCCGCGGTTTTGCCCGTGCCGGTCTGGGCTGCCGCCATTACATCCCTGCCTTCCAGCACCGCCGGAATCGCCTCCGCCTGAATCGGGGAAGGCTTCTCGTAGCCCTGTTCGGCAACGGCTTTCAGAAGGGGGGCGGATAACCCCAGGGAGTCAAAGGTCATGAATCAATCTCGTGTAAAGCCTAATTGCAGCCGCAGTGACTGACCAGGCGGGCGGCTAGCATACAGGTTGTGAAGGCCCCAGGCTATGGGGGTTTGCCTTTTTCATAATAAATGACCATAGAGGAAGAAAGACAATTTTCCTGCCTCCCTCTGCACAACAGGGAAGCAAACTGTTTTCACGACCCAAAAACCCGCTTTGCTTAATGTAAAGACTTGTTGATCGATGGTACTATTTCAGCCCGGTATCCGATCGCTTTTCAAAAGAGCCATCTTGTACAAATGTCGTACAAATAACAGCCTGACTATTCTTGAAGGGGCCGGGAAGGACGGTAGTGTGGGTAAAACCTTTCAGAGGCTATTTTTTGCTCATTTCGCTGACGGGCATGGCCAGCCATCACCCGACAAAAAACAAAAACCAAAGTGAGAAATAAAGCAGCAGAGCTTAAAACCACCTGAATTTCTATTAAATTACAAATAGTTATGATCGGACAGCACAGAATATTTGCAGATCATTATCAGTTCTATGTCTTTGACAGCAAAACGAATCCTTATGAAATAGAGGAGGAGTGGTCTGACGAAATAATTAGAAAAGGATACCGTCAGGGTAGAAGCAGCATACATATCATTACAACTGGCGATTACAATAGCCATGCTGTATCTATTCATATGGGCCGCCCAAGTGGTAAACCCCCAAAGGGTAGCCATGATGCCACCACTAAAATCACTACTGAATCTGGAAAGGTAAAGTTATCTTCCCCGGCCTACGGTTATGGAGATGAGCCAGAATTTGATATTGGGCCAGGGATATTTGAAATCACGATAAGGTTTATTAATATAGGATCACAAGCATCCAGTGCAGAGGAAGATTTAGAAGATTGCGATTTCTTTAAATTAAAAAATTTGGAAAGATATGAACTGTATTTCGTACCAATGAATTAATAGAGCCTGGGACAATCAAGGAAAAATCATGCGGAATCTTATAGTTGCTATAGCAGCATCAGTCGCTGTATCGGGCTGTGCTAATCACCAATACCATGAGCCACAGCCAGTTCCTGCAGGTTATTTATATAAAGGTGATTACATTAATATTAAAACGCCAAATTCCGATGGTTGGCATTTAGTGAGATCATCTCCAGAAGGCATGGAGTTCGCTAAAAATGGAAGCAAGGATAAAGAAAGTTTTGGTGCTCAGGTGCTCATGTTTCCTTTGCAAAAAACGGAAAGCGACAACAAGTTCTTATCTCTCATAATGTCTGCTGTAGAGGAAAACACTGACCAAAATCGCTTTAACATTAAAAATCTGGATTACAATCCTACAGAGAAACGAGGCTATTCTTGTGTACAAATAATCAGTGAGGCCGACAGGGCAAAAACATGATCAAGAATCAATCAGCCCAAGCACTTTCATCATATAGTCTTCATCCCAGCCACAGGTTTTACGTTTGTTCTTGATACCAGCCTTCACTGAAGTATCAAGCTTGAGAAGGTT
>NZ_JBLYZI010000197.1:0-3222 GCF_057680865.1 Endozoicomonas sp. Z74 | reverse complement strand
GCTTATCAGTGAGCGAGGAGAATTTGGAAAACAGGGCTTTTGCAGACATCGAAAGACAGGAAAAACCCTGATTATACAGGCTGTTTCTTGATGGCGCTGTTCAATTGGTGATCATGTTTTTGCCCTGCCATCCCCTCCATTTCTTCTGCTTTTGCAATCAAGCTATCGTAATCAGCTGTGGTGTTATTTTTCGGCTCAAGATTGGCCTTTGCCTGAGCACTTCTCAGAGAGGAAAAAACGAGTCCTCTTAACTTGGAACGCTCCGCCTCTTGCTGCATTCGCACAGCCATTCTCGCGGTACCCTGACGGCTATCCGTGAAGGTAATCAGCTTACGACCCCGTCCGGGCAGTTCTTCAGGTGATTCTCCGTTACAATCTTTTTTATCAGGGTCTGGGCAGAACTCCAAAACCGTAGGCACAGCATTTGCCACATAGAAAGGTGAACCCAAATAAGCTTTCTTCAAAAAGCTGTCTCTTCTGGAAGTATCCACGCCACAATGTGAACAACACCTGTCTTTGGTTGATGCTATTTGAATGGAAAGACTTTTCTGGGCAGACAAGCTGCCAAGCTTTAATGATTCCAGATCAAGAGAAATATCCAGATATTCGCCAAACTCACTGCCATTGGATACGATAGCTACAGACTGACCATGCTTTGCTTCAGACGACGAATGCTCTTGTTTAATCGGTAACTCGTCTTCTTCAGGCTCGTAGGTCAAAGAGAATTCATCACCGGAGTAGGGGCTGCATTGGTGCAGCTCACCACGACGATCTTCAGCAACAAGATGAGGTGTCTTGCAATCATGGCAAAAAGCTAATTCATAGACGGGAGCCTGACAATCGCAGCGAGACCGTTGTGTTACATACACATTACCAAATGGCCAGTCTTTTAAATGCTCACTTTTAGCGGTACATTTCGGATCAACACAGCTCCATAAGCCATGGAGCATTCGTTGGAAAAAGTGTGCTCTTAACTTAAGGAATGGCGGTTCATCACTAGAGTGGCGGGTACCGGTTAATAAGTCTAACCACTTGAGAACTTCTTGTTGTTTGCTTTTTCGATCAGTACTTTTGAGATCGGAATCGACACAATTGATCAAATCATTCAGATCAAGAGGCCTGTCATGACTCACAACCGCATGGCGTAGAGCCGTCGCTACATTGCTTTTCTCCAATGCTTCAAAACGCTTTGAAGAAACTTCTTGATCAGGCTCAATGGAGCGCAATTGTTCTAAAGCCTGGTTTTCCTTTGGATGCTCCGCAATATCAGGCCATACTCTGGAGCCTCCAATCACATCGACTTGCTCTCTATCTACACCGGCAAGACCAGCCAGATAGTCTCTCAGTTTTTCTTCAGCCTCAGCTCCGGCAATGGTTGCGGACGTTGCAATAAAGCGAATATCTTTGGCTTTCTTTCCAAATGCCTGAACAACACGCCTTAAGAGCAGGGACAATTCCGCAGCCTGAGAGCCGATATAGGTATGGGCTTCATCCAGTACAATCCATCGTAATGAACCTTCTTCACGAGAAATATCCAGAATAGGGCTGTCTACCTGTCTGACCAGCATGTATTCAAGCATAGTGGCATTGGTCAACAGAATAGGCGCCGGTTCTTCTCTCAGAGACTCTCTGGACAGCTGTTGGTTCGGGTGCTCTTTTTGTAAATTCCTTATTTTTGGCGATGACTTGCTCTCTTCAGTCTTACCGTTATAAAGACAGAATCGAATATCTTTCTCAAAGGCTCTGGTCCAGGCATCCAATCGTTCTTGTTGAGAGTTTATAAGGGCGTTTAATGGGTACAGGAATAAAGCTCGAACGCCAATCAGGGGCTTTTTAGTTACCTGCCGCTCTCTAATAAGGTCCTCAAGAATAGGCACCATAAAGCACTCAGTTTTACCTGAGCCGGTACCACTGGTAATGACTGCTGATTTAGGCTTATCGTCAAGCAGGGTTTTCCATGAGGCTAGCTGATGCTTATAAGGATGAGCTGTTCGGGGGAACTGGTAGGCGTGGGATGTTTCCAGTGTTTCTATAAGTTTTTTTGAAAGTAAGTTACCTTCGAGGTCATCCAACGTTTTGGCAGATTCCTGCCAACCAAATGTATGTTCAAAAACGGGTGGGGCAAGAAAACAGCCTTCTACACCCAGCTCATCATTCATCTGGCTGGCCAGGTGAGTTCTAAGGCCAGCATCATTTATCCCGAGAACACTGAGCGTTGCTTCTCTTCTTCGGGACAAGCTCTGCTTAACCAAATCCGTGAAATACTGCATATCAATCTCCTAAAAATCCTTGGCTAGCAGATATGAAACCATCAAGGCGTGTACTGGTGTGTACCAGTTATTTCGGTCGAAATCAGAAATATTTCGAATGTTGTATTTAAGGTATGCTTCATCGGGAAAAAGCGATGAAATGCTCGTTTTTCCGGCAGTAACATAGGCCATGAAAATTGGCAATAAAGTTGCTGCATGGGTATATGTCATGTTTGACAAAAGCTTAACTGTGTTTGGTAATTCCTGATGCTGAACCCATGCTCTTAGTTCAATACCGAGAGCTGTTGGCCATCGACAGTCAGAACTATGTTGTTGCCGTAAATCTTGATGCCAACGAGGAAGGATTGCTTCCAAAGGTGGTGTTCTTTGTAAACTCTCTCTTTTTCCTGTGGCGATAAAATCACCAAGGTGTTCAAATCCAGAAACAACAACCAGCAGCACATCCCGGCGGTTTTTTAACAGGTTTTCTAATAGGTCTTCGCTCAAACCTAACTGTTCGTACCAGCTCTTGGCTAAATGATAAGATTCATGCCAGATTGACACAGGAATGCTTTCCCAAATAACAGCCAGTTCATCTTTTATTCGGGAACAGAATCTTTCGTCTAGTTGAAGCCTGAAGATAGCCGAAGCCAATGCCATGGGATTTCTGGCAACAGACTGCCAGGTTTCAAAAACTGAAAGAGGCAGATGCGCAAAATTTGATTTAAGGTCCTCTAAATATTGCCAGCCGCTATGGGTAAAATCCTGACTCATCCCCTCCACCTGAAGATCAATAACATCTGGATTATCTTTCGGGTGGTAAAGCTGAGTTGCATGATGCAGAGAGGCGCTGTTCAAATTAAGTGTTGCTCTACCCAATGTATAGAAACTTGATCTAAAAAAGCCTCCTCTGAGAAGAGTTGAGTTTTAAGAAACCTTTTCCACCCGAGGTAACGAGACAGGTATTTTGTTG
>NZ_JBLYZI010000196.1:0-3359 GCF_057680865.1 Endozoicomonas sp. Z74 | reverse complement strand
CCGGAAATACCTTGTGCATCACCGGCAATGGGTGAGGGCGGCAGAGTTTTATGGAGGACACCGATCTGCTCTGGGGACATCATGGGTATGGACTTCAGGATGTCTTGGAATTGCTGAGGTTTCATGGCTGGAACTCCACTTTACACGACAATTCTCATGCTCAGGGAGTATAGACCATGTTAGCAACATTTAATTTGAACAGCGCCTTCTGTCAGTGTTGCGGCGGGTGCTTAGAGATAAAGTCTGATTCCCGGTTTTCCCCTCCCATGGAAAGGCCTTGTTTATCCCTGAAAACGTTGAGAATCCCGTTTTTCTCCTCATTTGTTTTCTTTTGTGAATTGATTTAAGTCAAGCAAGTGCGAATTTTCCTTTGTCGGATAAGGGCGGGTATACCTGGGTTTTTCGGTATTCACTTAGCTCGTTAAACATCAGTTGTCTTTCATTTTAAAGCTGTTGTTTTATGTAGGGTGTACGTCAGTCAAGGGGTTTAGGCATTACTTAGTGGTTTTTGTCTTAATTTTTTGTGTGTCGAAATAAAAGCAATTCTAAAAAAGTGATTGGGTGATTGGTTTTTTGCATATGACGACGGGGCTTGCGCTTTTGAATAATGCCATCCACAAGTCGCCCGCATCTTCTATTCTGTTTATCGGCGCTGTTTGTTTTATTGACGAGCAGACGAGCTTCGCCGGTCAAGTTGAGGTCCTTACGAGGCTGTTGTGAAAGAGCCTTCGTGAAAGCATCTCATCTGAAGAAAGAAATGCATATAAAGAAAGGCGGCGATGCTTTTGGCTGAACCAGCACCAAAAAGCTGAGCAGAAGCATCAACACAGAATTGCACACACATCACACTGAAATTCAGGAGTAATAGCATGCAAAAGAAAATTCTTGCAGCTGTTGTCGGTTCCATGATCGCCGGTCAGGCCATGGCTGTTACCGTTGTTGACGACGGTACTAACAAAGTGACCATCGGTGGTCACGTTGGTATGCGTTACGTGTACAACAAAGAGTCTGGTGTTGACAACAAGACTGCTGGCGACAGCAGCCGTATCAACTTCGGTTTCGAGTCCAAGCTGACTCAGGACACCACTGCCTTCGCTAAGGCTGAATGGGGTTTTGACACTACCTATTCTGGTGACAACAAAAACAACAGCGACGAGAAGAAAGATTTCTTCTGGCAGCGTCTGGGCTATGTTGGCGTTAAGAACGACCAGCTGGGCTCCGTTTCCTTCGGTAAGCAGTGGTCTTCTTACTCCATGATCGCCGGTTACACCGATATGTTCGCTACTACCGGTGGTGAAGCTTCCGGTTTCTACGGTAACGAAGGTGAGAAGCTGGGTACTTCCCGTGCAGACGATGCTCTGCAATACAATGGCAGCTTCGGTGGCCTGAACGTTTCTGCTCAGATGCAGGCGGGTACTCGTACTCTGGACACTAACGAGAAGCGCGACGGTTCTTACGGTCTGGCTGCCAGCTACGACCTGCCTATGGGCCTGAGCTTTGGTGCGGCTTACAACGAAGCCAAGGTAGACGTCACTGCTGGTGATAACTACAAAGCCAAGTCTGCTATCTTTGGTGTCAAGTTTGAAGCCGACAAGCTCTATGCTGCTTTGACTTACGCTGATCTGAAAAACCGTGACCTGGAAGTGATTGGTGCAGTTGAGAAGGCCAAGGGCCTCGAAGTGTACGGCAGCTACCAGCTGAACGACAGCTTCAAGTTCGAAACTGGCTACAACCAGCTGAAAGACAAGAGCGATAACGCTCCTGACAGCGAACTGAAGTACTTCCCTCTGGGTGTGGTTTACACCACCGGCCCGGTTCAACTGTCCGGTACTTACGTAATTGAAAAGAGTAAGAAAGTCGGTGTTGACGTAAAAGACCGCGCTGTTCTGCAGGCTCGTTACTACTTCTAAGACCGTTGGTTCCCATGTTTTCAGACCTCATAGGTCTCGCATGGGAACAGCGTGCTTTCAGTATCGAGTGCTCCCGTCCTGAGAGTGGGAGCTCGCAAAAGAAAACCGCCTTCGGGCGGTTTTCTTCGTTCTGGATAATACTTTTCCCTTCATACCCCGCGTTGCGCTTCGCAGTGCTCAGCAGCAACCTACGGCCTTCCCGAAGTATTGTGCCTCACGTATTGCTTTACGTAGGTTGCTGCTAAACGGAAGTGAAGCGCAACACAAAAGCCCGGTTTACCTTTGGCCCGCTGAATCTTGGCCTATTTTCCTTCCGGCAGTCTGGCCAGTATCAACGACAGGGTTTGCTTGATTTCAACAATATCCGCCTTTACCTCAACCACATCCGTTTTTACTTGGGTCACATCTTCTTCCAGCCGCTCGAGGCGCATGCAGCTGTCCTGATGCTGTAACCGAACCGTGTCCTCCAGCTGTCCGATTCGCTTGCCTGCGTGGTTAATGCGGCTGTCCACTTCATCCAGGCGTTCGTTGGTCTGGCTCCGGTAATTTCTCAACTCCTTGAGAATCACCCTGATCACCTGAGTGTTCTCATTGTAGTAGCTGGTCAGTTCAGCCTGGTTGGCTTCCAGCGCCTCTACTTTTTTTTCCAGTGGCAGCATGATAGCTCCTCAACAGTTTCTTTTTTTCGATTGGACTGGCTGGGTAAACATAGCCCAGAAAAAGGGTGGCGCCAGTGGTTGCATGAAATTCCCCTGAGGGGCAGAACTCGCTGCATATTCCTGAAACCCTTCTATGCTGTCTGGCTGACCGGAGAAAAAAACAACCCCGGTCATTCCTGCCATTACGAGGTATACTATGACCCCAGAAGAAGCGTACGATTTGGACCGAAGGGTGACGGTTTTGGAAAAAATCGTGGAACAGTGGGATGGCATTCTCAAGGGCATTGAGGGCACCGTGGTGTTGATCCTGCGGGAGCAGCACAAACAGTGGCGGGATATTGAGTTGCTCAAGTCCGATGTCACTGTGCTTAAATCCGATGTTTCGACATTAAAGTCCGACGTGACGGTATTGAAGTCTGATGTAGCTGTATTGAAATCCGATGTGGCCGTGCTGAAATCGGATATGGCGGACGTCAAAATCAGCGTCGCCAAAATCGAAGAGATTCTGATCACGCTGGTGAACAAGCTCTCCTGATCTATTGTGTTGTCCCTCACCCCGGCCCTCTCCCAGAGGGAGAGGGGGCAGAGTGATATGCCCTCTACCAGAGGAGGAGGGAGCAGAAGAGGGTGGTGAGAGAAGGGGGCTTTTCTTCCTCTCCCCTTGGGCTGTCTCTTAGTCACAAATCCTAATCTTGGTTTATCCTTTTCTGAGACAGACCAAGATCATGATGCCACTGCCTCCTCAACAATGGGCTGAACAGACTTTCGGATGTGCCAAGATGGGAGATAC
>NZ_JBLYZI010000195.1:0-3525 GCF_057680865.1 Endozoicomonas sp. Z74 | reverse complement strand
CCGGAAATACCTTGTGCATCACCGGCAATGGGTGAGGGCGGCAGAGTTTTATGGAGGACACCGATCTGCTCTGGGGACATCATGGGTATGGACTTCAGGATGTCTTGGAATTGCTGAGGTTTCATGGCTGGAACTCCACTTTACACGACAATTCTCATGCTCAGGGAGTATAGACCATGTTAGCAACATTTAATTTGAACAGCGCCGGTTCGACCGATGGTAAATTCAATCTGGCGGATTTCTGTGGTGGCGGTAATGGCTGGAAATTTCCAGGCCAGTGCCCAGCCAGGAGTGTCGCCATTCCAGCCAAAATGGGTTCTGAGCTTAAGGTCATCGGCTTTGATGACAATTCCGTCCATCAAAAATGGGTGGCGTACCTGAGGGTTGGCATACTGATTCCGGTGCTGTTTGATGTCAGCAAGGCCGGAGACCCTGTGAGAATGTTGTTCAACCAATGAAAAACCCAGTTGATTCAAGTGGCGGATGGACTCCTGGTCCGAGGAGTAGGGGGAGTTGACCCAGCGCCAGGGGAAAAAAGCAATGGCTTTCAGGGCCGGGCTTTCCGGTTCTCCCCGGCTGAGCTGCCCCGCCACCAGATGCCGGGCGCTGGCGTATTGCCGGAGCAGGCGGGGAGGCATTTTATCCAGTCGGCTGAACAGTTCTCCATGGAGAATGGGGTTGAGTGTTTCAAAGGGTAAATTTTCGCTCTTTTGTTCATGGGCTGAATGCAGTACCAAGGGGTTCGGGATTAATGGCATGCTCAATACCAGGCTGAGGATATCCTGTCCCTGTTCACCATTGCCCCGGGTGGTGGCGGCGACCAGCTTCCCCTTTCTATACACAAGCTCAACGGCAATGCCGTCTATTTTCGGCTGAACCAGCACCGGCGAGGTATTCAGCGCTCTTATAAAACCAGCCACTTCATTAGCAGACTCTGCTTTTTTCAGGCTGCCCATAAAGGCTCGGTGAGGCAGGGTTCGCCGGGTAGAGCTTGCTCTTCGGGCCTCCTGGTCTGGAACGTTTTTCCGGGGAAGGCTGGCTTCTGCAAAGCAGGCCTGCCATTGACTCAGCAGGGCGCTCAGGCTGTCGTACTCTTCATCACTGATGATGGGGGCATTATGGTTGAAATAGAGCGAGTCGTGATGAGCGATTTCCCGCTCCAGGTCCCGTATGTTGTCTCGGGCTTCATCCAGGCTCCATTGAGGACATTCATCCGCCAGAACCGGGAGGCTCAGAAGGGGTATGGCAATAGAAACAGGGATAAGGCTTTTCATTATTCCATCCGCAGGGATATTAACTTCCCCTTCGGCTCGAACCGGTGAAAAGTGAGTCTGTTGAAGCTGGATTATTAAAAGGAGGAGGCTCCCACAGCGGGGTATGGGAGCCGGTTTTACGGGTTGGGTTTAATTCCGGTAACCATTGGGGTTGCCGGACTGCCAGCGCCAGCTGTCGGTGACCATCTCTTCAAGGCCTTTTTCAGCCTGCCAGCCCAGCTCATTCCTTGCCTTTTCTGTGGCGGCATAACAGGCGGCAATATCGCCAGGGCGTCGGTCTGAGAGCTGATAGGGCACGGGTTTTTCTGAGGCTGTTTCAAAGGCCGCTACCATCTCCAGAACACTGTACCCTTTGCCAACCCCCAGGTTCCAGGCGTGAATGCCCTCGGTTTTCTGAAGCTTCTCAATGGCCCTTACATGCCCTATGGCCAGGTCGACCACATGAATGTAGTCGCGAACACCGGTACCGTCATGGGTGGGGTAATCGCTGCCAAACACGCTCAGTTTTTCCAGCTTGCCGATGGCTACCTGGGAAATGTACGGCATCAGGTTGTTGGGAATATCGCTGGGGTCTTCTCCAATCCTGCCTGAAGGGTGTGCGCCCACGGGGTTGAAGTAGCGCAGCAGGGCAATGCGCCAGCTGTCGTCTGAGGTATGAAGATCCTGGAGGATCTCCTCAATCATCAGTTTCGAGCGGCCATAAGGGTTGGTGGCGGATGTGGGGAAGTCTTCCCGGATGGGCAGGCTGGCGGGATCACCGTAAACCGTGGCTGAAGAGCTGAAAACGATGGTTTTGACACCGGCCTGTTTCATGGCCTCAAGCAACACCAGGGTACCGTGGACATTGTTGTCGTAATAGTCTAGGGGCAGGCTGACCGACTCACCCACTGCTTTCAGTCCGGCAAAATGAACCACCGCTTCAACCGAATGGCGGGCAAACAGAGAATCCAGCAGGGCGCGGTCACGAATATCGCCTTCTACCAGTTCCAGTTTTTTGCCGGTAATTTCCTGAACCCGCTTCAGAGACTCCTGGCAGCTGTTACTGAAGTTGTCCAGAACCACCAGGTCATAGCCTTCATTGAGCAGCTCAACACAGGTGTGGCTACCAATGTAACCGGCACCACCGGTCACCAGAATTTTCCCCTGGCTCGAGGTTTTTGATCTGCTCAAGGCTGTTGACTGGCTCAAGGCTGTTCTCCCTCAATGATTCGCATGGACAGATCCACCGACTGGCAGTCTTTGGTCAGAGTGCCAATGGAGATGAAGTCGACGCCGGTTTCTGCAATTGCCTGGAGGGTTTCCTGGGTTACTCCCCCGGAAGCTTCCAGTTTGGGCGTGTTACCCGGCAATGCCTGGTTCAGTTGAACCGCTTCGGATAGCCGGGGCAGGGGAAAGTTATCCAGCATGATGATATCGGCTCCGGCCTCCCGGGCCAGCCTGAACTCATCAAGGGATTCCACTTCAATCTCCACCGGCTTTCCGGGAGCGATATCGTGAGCATTGACCACGGCATTCTGGATTCCGCCACAGGCGGCGATATGGTTCTCTTTAACCAGGAACGCATCATACAGCCCAATGCGATGATTATGACATCCCCCGGAGACCACCGCGTATTTCTGGGCAATTCGGAGGCCTGGGAGGGTTTTTCGGGTATCCAGCAGCCTGACCCCGGTGTGGCTGACCAGGCTGGCATAGTGCTGGCAGCGGGTAGCGGTGCCGGACAGTGTCTGCAGGAAGTTCATGGCGCAGCGTTCACCGGTCAACAGGCTGCGTGCGGAACCTTTCAGCACTACCAGCACCTGGTTCGGCTCTACTGTTTCACCCTCACTGACCTGCCACTCCAGTTGCACGGTCGGGTCCAGTTGGCGAAATACTTCATCAAACCAGGGGCGGCCGCTGATAACGGCTTTATCCCGGCAGATAATCCGGGCAGTGGCCTGTTGCTGTTCGGGAATCAGGGCCGCAGTGATATCCCCGGAGCCAACGTCTTCTGCAAGAGCGTGGCAAACATTGGTTTCAATGGCATTCTGGAGGGCGTCGGACAGGGTGGGTGTCAGTTTCATAAAGTTCTGGCTGTTATTGGGTCAGGGCTGTTGTATTAAAGGCATTATAAAGGACGGTCAAGGCGCTGTTCAAATTAAGTGTTGCTCTACCCAATGTATAGAAACTTGATCTAAAAAAGCCTCCTCTGAGAAGAGTTGAGTTTTAAGAAACCTTTTCCACCCGAGGTAACGAGACAGGTATTTTGTTG
>NZ_JBLYZI010000194.1:0-3546 GCF_057680865.1 Endozoicomonas sp. Z74 | reverse complement strand
CCGGAAATACCTTGTGCATCACCGGCAATGGGTGAGGGCGGCAGAGTTTTATGGAGGACACCGATCTGCTCTGGGGACATCATGGGTATGGACTTCAGGATGTCTTGGAATTGCTGAGGTTTCATGGCTGGAACTCCACTTTACACGACAATTCTCATGCTCAGGGAGTATAGACCATGTTAGCAACATTTAATTTGAACAGCGCCGGTACGCCATATTTGCCGAATGTTGGTTGGGTTGTCGAGGGATTACCCTTTTATTGCTCTATTTGAAAATTTGACTGGGTATTTACATTCATCTGGGAATGTGAATTGTCACTGGATTGAAGATTGTGAATTTGCCACCTACCTGTACAAATACCTGGAGATGCCCTCGCTGGCTACCCGTCTTTCTGGGCATGAGGGTTATGAGTTTCTGCCTTTCTTTGACCCAGAGCAGAGCTTTGAGGTCTGTTTTCCGGTTTTCGGAAACCTATCCGGGCCATCGAAAGAAGTGTTTTTAAAGACTCTTCAGGAGTCTACTAATGATACCAAGCTGACCCGTTGGCTGGTCAAAGTGCTGACCAATGAGTCATTTGAATTTTCAAAGTTGCGGGACGTTCTCAGAAAGGTAAAAGCGGAGCTTTTCTATTACACGGAAGAGCAGATGACGGTTTATACCATGCTTATGCTTTCGTATCATTATCGCCTGCTGAAGCAGGGCAATATGAAAAAAGCAGAAGCTCTGCTGGCTTACTATGAGCTGCCCCATTCTGCAAGAACCTGGAAATACCCATGGGGGACTTTCCTGTTGCCGATGTTCAAGCAATATGGTCAGGCCCTCTGCCTGGAAAAGCAGGGGCGCTTTCCGGAGGCTGAGAAAATTTATAATGACCTGTCTCAACAGGACCAAATGCCCGTTTTCAGACAGTTGATCCGAATTCACAAGCGTTTAAATGACAGGAGCAAACTAGAAGCTACTTGCGCCCGGGCAATAGCCTACTATCAGGAAAAAGGTTTTCCTGAAAAAGTTGCAGAGTATGAAAGAGAGCTGCTTTCCATGGACTTTGCACAGTGCCAGGAGCAGGCTGCTGGTGATGACAATCCACTCCTCGCAGAAATCAATAGTCAGTCTTCAGAAAGCGGTTTTGTTGGTAGAAAGGTCAGAAAAAGAAAGAAAAAAAACCGGGCTGGCGCTTTGAAACGAAAGCCCAACGACTCGGCAGTGACAGTCATGGAACAAGGCAAAGTCCCGGCTTTGTTCCCTGGCGAAAAGCCTGATGTCAGAGATATTAAGACATCTGTTACAGAAGTGAGGAAAGTTGTAAAACCGAAAGTCCCACCGGCAGCTTCCAGAACCATCAGCCGGTCAGGTGCCTCCGATGATGTTCAAAAGCTGTCGATACACAGTGAATCAGCCAGGCTGGATGAGTTTGGGTATTTCAAAAAAATTTCCGCCATGGTGGATGATTACCGGTTTCCAAAAAAAGATCCTGCCATGGTGGCCGGGATCGACCAAATCGTTCAGGAGGCGCTCTCTTATTACCCGGATGATTTATGGCTTCTTCATGAAGCCGGTTGGTGGTATTACATCTCCGGGCGTTATCAACACTCCATGAAGCAACTGCAGAAAGGTATTCTCCAGGTGGCTATGGGTAGTGATCGCTTTAAGGCGTATTCTGCTCGAGCTGATTGCCCTCCTTCTTTCCAGATGGTCATTGACTGGCTGCATGAAGAAGGACCAGAGCCTGGATCCCAGGAGGCCCGGCATTTTTCTGCTTTTTTGAGTATTTGTGGTCACTGCCTGAGCTGCAGCTCTGCACATTCAAAGCAAAAGTCCGCTTGCGATTTCCGGCAGCTGGCTGATCGCCTTGACCCTCGTCGTGTTTATAAAGCACAGGCTTCTAAATCAGCTGTGGATTCCAGGTTGGCGGTTATTTCGGAAGAAAACTTCCATAAAGCAAGGGAAGGGGGGGTGTGAAAAAACATAAGCGTCTATTTTTCCAGGCGTCCTGATCGGAAAACCACCATCATGCAAAGTGAATTTCCAACCATGCCTGCGATCAGGGCGCTGCTGTCAATCCATTGATCCGGGCAGAAGCTTTTCCAGAGAAGCAGGGTTGCCAGTCCGGTGAGCACAGGCAGGTAAAAACATCTTTTGGGCAGTCTGGGATAAAACAGGGCAACGAACAGGGGGGGAAGTAAAGTTGGTCCCCAGGCTTCAAAGGTACTGAGCAGAATATCCAGTATATCGTCTACCCCGTAAGACATCAGGATGGCTCCAGCCCCGATAACCAGAGTGGCTATCCGGCCATAAAGCAATTGCCATGTGTCTGATAAAGGTCGCACTATTGAGGGAAGCAGGTCATGGGTAAATGCCACCGCAGCGGTATTCAAATAGCTGTCACAAGAGGACATGATTGCCGCCATCAGGGCTGTCACTAGGGCCAGCCTGAACCCTGAAGGCATGGCCTTTAGCAGAATGGTCAAGGTCTGGTCTTGAGCCTGTGTGGCATCCAGTTGATAAGCGATAAGCCCCAGCACTGCGCAGAGTAGAGTCACAAAGAAAACCATGATTGCTGTGATCATCATGGCCAGGGAGGCCTGCCGGGCAGTTCTTGCCATGGTGACCCGTTGTATGGAAACGGGGATCAGGGCATCCCCCAGCAAAAATCCGATGAAGATAATAGTCAGTTTCGGCTGTAAGAAGGCGGTGGAGAAATTCTGGTTTTCTGACATGACGGGCTGAAGAATATACTCAATTCCTCCCAGGTGGTGGACTCCCCAGGCCGTGATCGCGACCAGAACAGAAATCAGAATCAACGCCTGAAACACATCGGTAGTGACCACAGACCGGATTCCTCCCAGGCAACTGTACAGAATCACGCTGGCCATTAATGCCATGGCTGCTGGTGCCTGCCACTGGGGGATAATCATGGCAACCACCCGCTGCATGGCAACGACCTGGGCGGTAATAATGCCCATGCAGAATATCAGCCACAATGCACCACTGATAAAACGGACATCTTGCCCACCATAGGCTTTACCCAGTATTTCTCCGGTGGACAGGCAACCCCGCCACTGGTGAATTCTGGGAGCTAACCAGGCAGTCAATACCAGTTGGAGGGAGAAGCCGAGGCACCCCAGGGGATAGGCCCATTCCATCTGATACGCTTTTTCGGCATTCCCCATCATCACTCCCGCCCCCACGCCGCTGGCCAGAATACTGCAATAGATGGGCAGCGGGCCAAAGGCGTTACGGTCCAGGGCAAAAGCGGCGAATTGCTTGATGGACTTGCGCTGTACCAGGCTGATTACCAGGAAAAGTATGGGAAAGAGAACCAACAGTGCTAGTGTCATTGAACAATAAAGTCTGGCGGACTGGAGTGAAAATCATAGTTCACAGGCAGATCCGCCAACTCAAGCGTTTATGACGTTATTTGTAGTAGTTCAGACCTGATCTGACAGTCACCGATTTTTCAGAGGGTGTCTGTCAGGTCAAATTCAGGCTACAAATTTTTCCTTCCAGATCTCTTTGCCATCTATCAGAGTTTCCATTGGCGTTCTT
>NZ_JBLYZI010000193.1:0-3584 GCF_057680865.1 Endozoicomonas sp. Z74 | reverse complement strand
TGATTAGTATGAATCATAAGGGTTACCTTTTTACGATTTAGATTTCAGTGATTTCACCCTCTATCTAAATCGGTAACCCTTCCCTTTTTTGAAGAGGGAATTGTCAGATCAGATCTGAACTAATGCACATTAGAGTTTGCACGGGGAGTCAAAGGTGTAAGTCCTTCCTCTGAGGGCTTGCCGGCTTCAGCGTTAATTAGTGCCGCCAGATCTCTGTCGTTGGTGATGGGCTGGCTTCTGGCTTTTTTTAACGCGAACGCTTCAGGTATTATTTTAAAAATGCAGGCCAAAATTTGCCGCGCTGTGTATTATTCCCATCAAATTTGAAAGTTATGCAAAAAACGATTGATGTCCATAACGCCTGGCTGCCGCAGATATGGTTGAACAATAGAATGTAACTGGTCTTGTTACGCTCTTTATCCTCCAACAATTGATAAATATTCACCGATTACCAGTAACTCTTCATTGGCATCTTCAAGCTCGATTGGAGTGTAGCCAAAGGCACTGGTATCGGGTTTGAGGATTACCTTTTTATTTATGGCAGTACCACTTTCCACCGTTTTTTCACTGTGATATACCTTGACTGTATAGCTACCACCATGGTCGGGGTCTTCTATGCTACGATGCTGAACTAACACAACCTTACCATTGCGAGTTCCTCCTGGGTTGGCTTTAAATAGGCACCAGGAACCATTCGGAATGCGGCGATTCATCGACTCCCCAACTACTCGTATTACAAACATTCCTTTGCTGGTATTGATATGATCAGGTAATTCGACCCATTGAAACTCTTCTAAAGCTTGCGTTTCACTGAAGTCACCGGCTGCTGCAGACAAATCATAGACAGGAACGTGAGATTGATAAGGCCTGGCTTCAGTAAAAGGAACTATCGGTAAATTTAGCCCTGGATATGGGCAAAGTTCTGAATTGATGGTTTTCGCATAACTCTTCGAGATGGACGTAAAATAGTCATTTGTTTCTGGATCTGTGCAGAATATGTAACAGCCTTTCTGTCCTCGAGTCATTAATGTTCGATAGGTATTTTTGATGATTTCATCCGTTAGCAGCCTTGCTCTGTCAGGATCTTTTTTTAGCATGGTTTTAAAGCCACGAATGGATCGGTCATTTGAGGAGCGGTTGTCCGCATCTGTTATAGCAACCCCGTTGCGGACAATAAAGTCATTTCCGATTATCACGCCGATATAATCCAGCTCCAACCCTTGACAGGTATGAATGCAGCCAATCTGATCAACAGAATGTTCGGCTATCAACCATAAACTGCCATCTTCAGTTAAATTCCATTGAGCCTCAAAGCCATGTTCAGGAATAATGATATCGAAGGCAGATTTGTCCTTTTTACTGGCCCAGTCCCAGCAGTAGCCTGCAACAATGCGTGCCTTGTTGGTTGTCCGGTTTTTGTCAATTATTGCAGCGCGGAGTTTATGCGGGTCATCAAAAACCTTAACTTCGTAATCTATATCTTCAAGGGTTGGGTTGGCAGTGTTTCTAATCTGTAAGCTATTATCTACCCAAGCCAGATAACCATCTGAGCCATTACAACGAAACTGGGAGATTAAATCCATTTCTGTCACATTAGCGCCAAGCTTGTATGCCCAGTGTTTGATTGACGCCACACTGCCAATATCCTGTAAGGTCACTCGTTGTGCTTCATCAATAAAGAAGACAGTAAAACGTGAACCTAAGATCAATTCTTTTATTTGATTCTCCCCCAGGTTGCCATACAGACCTGATTTTTCATTCAGGCGGTGCGCTTCATCAACTAAAAGGGCTCCAAACTTATTGGCTTCGACCGAAGTATAAGCACCAGAACCCTTAAACATCTGGTCGATATGACTCTTCTTTTTACTGCCCTTCAGTTTCTTTTTAAAGACTTCCCGTGGTGCTGAGTTTTTAGCGACATATTGAACCAGTAGTTCCTGGCGGGTGAGAGCCACTAACAGATTAATGGCCACCACCGACTTACCCGTACCGGGGCCCCCTTTCACTATCAGCGTTTGTTTTTCGCCTTGTTGAGCTTTATGGGCAAGAGTAAGGGCCGTTTCATACACGAGCTTTTGCTCATCAATCATTAAGAACTCTGTATTCCCGTCTAGCATAGAAGTCAATGCATCAGCAAGATTCTTGGACGGCTTAATAACTCCATGTTCAATACGATACATGATGTTATTACTATCACCGAATTTCACATGCTGCTTGAGAAATTCTGAGAGTTTTAGAGCATCTGGTGAAATAAATACAGGTGCTTTAGTAGTGTGATCGGCATAAAAAGGATCATTGATCACATCCCGGCACTTCATATTATGAAGATAGGCACAAGGTTGCAGTTGAATCGACTCTTTTCTGACAGTCTCGTTGTAATCTTCTATCAGGGCTGAATAAGACCAGGCTTGGTATGAAGGATGGCTTGTTTCTTGTTCACCGTGCTGAAAACGCGTTTTCACAATAGCGTCTTTGTTGGTCTTTTTTACTTCCTGCCATTGTTTGAGCTCAATAATGACTGCGGTATCATTGCGTTTGCAATCTTTTCCGGTAAGGATAAAGTCGACGCGACGATTGGTCATGGGCAGATTGTATTCAATAGCTACTCCGGCTGATGATGGAATAGCCTCATCCCAGAGAACCTGGGACATATACTGAAGTGAATTTTCCCAGGATATTTTTTCGTTTCGTGGGGAGTTGCGATTGAGTTTATACAACACTTCATTTTCAATGATATCGGCAATCCGGTTTGAGCGGACATCTTCAATAAATTTCCTTTTGGTAGCCGAATAAACAATCATCAAGTACGTCCTTAATTGTATTCATTGTATTTCATTGAATTGCCTTTGGCCTTATCGACAGGATACTTGGCCTCATTCTTTTCTATTTTCTGCTCAACAGCTGCTGCTATATCGACGCCGACTTTATCTGCCAAACGAACCAGGTACAGCTGTATATCAGCAATCTCATCGGCTACAGCTTCAAGCTTCTCATGACTTAATGAGTTGGATTGCTCTTCGGTTAACCACTGAAAGCACTCTACCAACTCACTGACTTCAACACTGAGGGCCATTGACAGGTTTTTGGGGGAGTGGAACTTATCCCAATCTCGAGCTTCGGCAAATAAACGCATGCGTTGACGCATAGTTTCTAGGTCCTGCATAGTAATCAAACCTGTATAAGAATGGGTTTCTGAACCTGAAAAAACGGTGCAAGTCTTCAAGTGAAATAGCACTTGAATGAATAGACTTTGGATAGCTTTTATTCCGAGGACTCCACACTGCTCTGTGATTTCAGGACGCTACCGCCCGGAGGTGAGCCACTGTCTTCTGTGAACAGCAGGGAGCATGGGCCTCAGTAGCTCTCGGACGAATTTTAAAACAGGTATGAGTGTACAGGTAATGAGGGGGCAGCTGTAGAGGGAGATTCCGTGGGGCTATGGGGCCAGGGTGGGGGGCAGGGCAAAAACATGATCACCAATTGAACAGCGCCATCAAGAAACAGCCTGTATAATCAGGGTTTTTCCTGTCTTTCGATGTCTGCAAAAGCCCTGTTTTCCAAATTCTCCTCGCTCACTGATAAGC
>NZ_JBLYZI010000192.1:0-3659 GCF_057680865.1 Endozoicomonas sp. Z74 | reverse complement strand
CAACAAAATACCTGTCTCGTTACCTCGGGTGGAAAAGGTTTCTTAAAACTCAACTCTTCTCAGAGGAGGCTTTTTTAGATCAAGTTTCTATACATTGGGTAGAGCAACACTTAATTTGAACAGCGCCTGGCGTACCAGGGTGAACAGGTAATGATCGTCCTTGACGGTTGAGCATGATTTCAACTCATCGGCTGCCAGTCTCAGAATAAGTCTTTCCTGCTCCTCTGTGGGTCTTTGCTTCTGTTCCAATTTATCCAGATGTTTTAAGGCCTTGGCCAGTTTTTCCCGGAAGTTTTGTTTCTTTATTTTCCAGGCATGTTCATCAATTGGTTCATGGTTATTCGACTCAGAATGAAACTTCAGCGCAGCCAACAGGTTTTGGATATCCTCCTGACATAAAGGCTCAAGATTGAGATATTCAGGAATATCAGGATCGCTACTCCACTCACCTCCATCAACAGAGAGCCCCTGGCTTACTAATTTCAGAAAAGTGCCAATCGACTTAATTTCAGTGATTTTTCGTGCAGCCAGGATCTCTCCCCTTTCCTGAGGAAACAACCCGATCCCACCGACTGCCGCGCTGGCTTCATTAGTTGCCCCTTGAATGGAGTGTTCCCCCGGAATTACAGAGCCGGGTCCAACAGGCAAAAACAGAATATTCTCCATTGTTCGTTCCATTGCTGTCCATTGAGCTCATGGCACTGAGTAACCAGAATAAATATTGGACAGTCTCCAGCAGAAAAGTTCCCAATTTTCACTTATCTGCCCCCCCGTAGCGCGATCTTGAGCCAGCAATTTCATACAAAAATTGAAAGGGGAAAACCGTTACAATGATCACTGAATGACCGGAGACTGTTGACAATGATTAAGAAAGAGCTTGCTGATTATCATTACACCCGGGAACTGGGCGGCCTTGAGTGCCTGAAAGCCCAGTATCATTCCCAGAACTTCTCCCGTCATTCCCACGAAGGCTATACCATTGGCGTGATTGAAAGAGGCGCCCAGAAGTTTTATCGCACCGGGGATAACCACATTGCTCCCAGAAGTAGCATCATCCTGGTGAATGCCGATGAAGTGCACAATGGCTGTTCCGCAACAGCAGGTGGCTGGTCTTACCAGGCCATATACCCACTGCCTGACCAGTTCATCCAAATCAACTCAGAGCTTGGAAATCAGCAGGGAGCCCCCTATTTTAAAGAGGCAGTGATTGATGACCTGCACCTTTCCCGGATGCTGCAACTCACCTTTTCTGCACTTCACACTTCCGGGAACAGCCTTCTGAAAGAGAGCCTTCTGTATTCCACTCTGGTCAAACTGATCACTCGCCATGGTCGGCAAAGAATAACGCCTCCGGCTGATATCGGCCCTTCCTTACTGCGGGTCAGGGATTACCTGAATGAACACTGTACTGACAATATTTCATTGGAAGCCCTGGCAACCCTGGCAGAGCTGAGCCCCTACCACCTGCTGCGACAATTTCAGAAAAAGATAGGACTTCCGCCACACGCCTACCTCATCCAGGCCAGGGTGCGACTGGCCAGAAAGCTGATTACCCAGGGATTACCCCTGGTGGAGATATCCCAGCTCTGCGGCTTCTTCGACCAGAGTCATCTTAACCGCCACTTCAAAAAAACCATGGGGATTACACCCGGAACTTATGCCAGGGCAATGCGAACTTGACTCCGTAGAAAGGCACTCCCGGCTTAACGGTTGCACAGTGAACGACTGCGCTTCAATTTTGTCCAAGCACTTTGATACCTGACAAACTATTCTGGGCCATAAGCTACAGTTAGAGCTGATTTCAATCGGAAGGGAAAAGCAGTCATACCATGAATCCAGCGGACGTCGACCTCCACCCGGAGCCTTATGAAAAGCTGAAAGCCTTTGGTAAAGGAGCCGGGGCTGTAATGCCCCTGACCATTGCCGTTATTCCCTGGGGCATACTGGCCGGTTCACTGGCCATTGAAACTGGATTAACCCCCTGGCAAAGCCAGGGGCTCTCCGCCATTGTTTTTGCCGGAGCGGTACAAATCGCCCTGATGGGTCTGATCAAAGCCGGCCTTGGCCTCAGCAGTATTCTGGTGACCACTTTTCTGATCACTTCACGCCACCTGTTGTATGCCATGGTCATGCGCAAAGCTGTCAGCCCCCTGCCCTTTAAGTGGCGGCTTTCCCTGGGATTCCTCCTGACGGATGAACTGTTTGCCATCGCTCATCCGGGTATACTCCAGCGGTTCGACCGCTGGTATGCCCTGGGAGGTGGGTTGAGCTTTTACATTGGCTGGAATCTGGCCACGTTTGCAGGGATTGTGGCGGGTGAAACCATGGACAACCTGGATGCACTGGGTCTGGACTTTGCCATAGCAGCCACCTTTATTGCCCTGGTAATCCCCTCCATTAAAAAACCATCAATACTCCTCTGTGTGTTAACCGCCATGGTGTCATCGGTAGTCTGTAACCTCCTCCACCTGCAAGCAGGGCTTCTGATCAGTGCGCCCGTGGGAATGGCTGCCGGATTTGCATACTCAAAACTCACCTCAGAGGAAAAGCCAGCATGACCTGGACCACCCTCCTCATTATTGCCTTACTGGTATTTTCAAGTCGCTTTCTGCTGCTGGAACCCTGGCTTCCCCTGAGACTGAGCAAAAACACCCAGGATTTTCTCAGCTACTCCGCTCCAGCCGTACTGACGGCCATAGCCGCCCCCATTATTTTTGTCAGGCAGGACCAGTTGAACCTGAGTCTTCATAACCCCTACCTTTCAGCCGGATTGATTGTGGTTGCTATAGCGCTTTTATCCAGAAACACCCTGGTTACGGTGGTGGCAGGTATGGCGGCTTTTGTGGTGTTGACTCAGGTGATTTAACGACTGTGAATCCAGTGTTCAGATGGTTGTACCAGGGCGCCCGGGCGGATCAGCTGTTTGGATCGACTCAAACCCTTTTCAAATGGCTCTGTGCAAATGCAGCAAATAATGACTCTTTGCCACAGAGAACCGGGATGCTTTTCAAGGCCAATGTGATGGGCAAATTCATCATCAAAACAGCTGATATCCCAACACCTTTGACTGGGGAAGTTCTGGCCAAAATAATGATGTGTTCTGCTGTCCTGGTTATAGGGCGGTGAAAAACCCGTTTGCTTATACCGCTTAGTTTCCCGGTAAAAAACCAGAACACAACCTCGTTCATCATAAAGATGGCAAAGCTCATAGGAATACTCTTCTGCGGAAGGCCAGTTTGAGTATACCAGGGGTCCCTGGCCAGAACTGCCAACTGTTTGAATGAACACATCCCCATCATCACCAGGCTGGAAAGATGAAAATTGCCTATTGCCAGTGTCTGGTGGCTGCTGGAAGACAAAGTTGCACACATCGTACTTGACGGCATGAATATGCTCCAGACACTCAACTTCTGTCAGCCCTGAGTCCGCGAGGACAGACCGGAATAAGCATTCCAGGGACAACCAGATGAAGCAGGCAGAGCGCGACATGTTAGTATCTGAACCGGGCCATGGCCCTATTATAGGGCTTAAGTGCATTAGTTCAGATCTGATCTGACAATTCCCTCTTCAAAAAAGGGAAGGGTTACCGATTTAGATAGAGGGTGAAATCACTGAAATCTAAATCGTAAAAAGGTAACCCTTATGATTCATACTAATCA
>NZ_JBLYZI010000191.1:0-3710 GCF_057680865.1 Endozoicomonas sp. Z74 | reverse complement strand
CCAATCGGATCACTCTGAACATATCGCCCAAGCCCAGAGTTATAATCCCTGAAGTAGTTATAATGCAACCCCGTTTCCTGATCAAAATACTGCCCCGGAAATCTCAGGTTGTTCCTCAGTTCACTCTCTGCCCAGACTTCGGTTTCACCAAAGGCGCTTGCCCTGGCTTTCCAGGTCACTTTGCCGTTTCTTCGAAAGGCTTTCTGGGGGGTGCCCAGTTGGTCGTTGATGTAGAAGTGCACCTGGTTATCCGCGGTGCGGGTAAACAGTGGGTCGGTCATCCAGACGCTGTTGGGTTTCCAGCCGTACTCCTGAATGAGCTGCCCAGTGTCGTCGTATTCACCCACCATGCCTTCCTGATTGTAGAGGTAGTGAATGGTGGTATTTTCTTCAGGCAGGGCTTTTGTTGTTCGCTGCCCCAACGGGTTGTACTGATAACGGGCGATGGTGATGTTGTTCTTTCTGACTTCAATCAGGCGCTCTTCGCTGTTGTAGCTGAATTCCCAGAGTGGAATTTCCCCGGTAGGATCGACGGTTATCTGGCCATTCTCGTCTTTTTTGCCGCTTTTGCTCAGGTGGCCGTTTTTGTTGTATTCATAGCCGATACCATTCTGTTCGGTCAGCTGGTTAAAGGTGTTGTACTTCCAGATATCGGGTGCCAGGTCATCCTTGTTCGTCTTTTGATCCAGCCGGTTGCCCACGCCGTCATAGGCGTAGGCCTCATTGATTCTGGGTGTGATTTCTTCAAAATCATTGATCCCATTGGCGGTGTAGCGGGCGGCAATCAAACGGTAGAGGTTGTCGTAGCTGTATTCAGCCATCTCCCTGGTGTGCTGGATTCGGGTGATATTGCTTTCGCTGTCGTATTGCCAGAGCTGCTGACTCATCAGGTGCTGAGCCGGGTCGGACACTTCCTTGCTGTGCAGGCGCATCAGGCCATCCACAGTGGTGACCACCTGATTATTGCCGGGGTAGCTGATGTTTTGTGGCACCAGCCACTGGTAGTTGTTGTAGTTGATGCGGCCCTGTCCGGGGATGGCGACACTGTAGAGCTGGTTGTTGCTGTTGTAGTAATAGGTGTAGGTTTCCCCTTCGGGGCTGGTGTAGGTTTTTTTCAGGCCGTTTTTGTAATAGCTGTAGCCATAGGTTTTGCTGAATTCGTTCGTCAACCCCTTGTTAAAGGTGGTGGTGACCTCGGTCAATCGGTTCAGGTTGTTGTAGGTGTATTGGGATTCTGTTGATCCATCGGCATAACCGGCAAACTGGTTGGTGGCGGTGTACTGATAATGGACCGTTTTTTCCGGCTGGTTGTTTTGTTGCCGGGTTGCACTGGTAAAATAGATCGCGGTTTGCAGTCGGTTGGCGGCGTCGTAGGTGTATTGGGTGATCTCGCCGTTGGGGGTGGTGATGCCGGTCAGATTGCCATTGTCGTCGTAACGGTAGGTGCGGCGAGTGTCTGCCAGGTCATCTTTGCCTACCTTGATCTCTGCCGTCACGTCGTCTCGAAGGTTGTATTCAAACCGGGTTTCCCGACCTTCCGGGTCGATCACGCTGATCAGGTTATCCCGATGATCGTAACCGTATCGGGTGATGCCTCCTGCGGCATCGGTCAGGGCCACCAAACGGTTCAGGGCATCGTACTGATACTGGTCGTTATTGCCGTTGGCATCGGTTCTTTGTTTCAGTTCACTGTCGATGGTGTACTGGAATTGGCGCTGAATGACGTTTGGTTGCCCCTGGTGCTGGTAGGTCTGCTGCTCTTTAACCGTGCGATTGCGGTTGTCGTAGGTGTAGGTTTCTTCGTAGGTGGGGTAGCTGACCCTCTCCAGGCGATCAATGTCGTACTGGTAGCGGGTGGTGTTGTCGCTGCCATCGGTCAGGGAGTGGATTCGCCCCCAGTCGTCGTAGCTGCGCAGATAACGTTTTTTCTCCCCATCCACCACCTGTACCAGACGGTTGGCTTTATCGTAGGTAAATTCAGTACGGGCGCTGGCGGCATCGACAATGGCCAGGGGTAAGCCGGAGGCGTTATTTTCCAGGGTGGTTATGGCATTGTCTGGGGTTTTGATGGTGTTGACCCGGCCAGCTTTGTCGTAGGTAAAAGTGACGGTTTGCTCCAGAGGGTCGGTGAGGGTCAGAACATTGCCGACGGCATCGTAGGTGGCGGTCCACGGATGACCAAGGGGATCAATGACGGTTCGCGGGTTGCCCAGGGCATCAAAGTTTTTCAGTTGAGTGCTCTTGCCCAGGGCATCGGTCTGCCGGGCGGGGTTCCCAAAATCGTCGTATTCGGTGGCTTGAGTGGCATCCCCGGGAGCGGTCGTACGGGTGGGGTGCCCATAGGGGGTGTAACCATAGAGGGTGGTGCGGGCCAGCTCTGTGCCGGCTGCCTCCGTCATGGTGAGCCGGTTGCCCTTGCTGTCGTAGGTGTACGTGGTTTTTACGCCCGATTCATTGATGAACTCTACAGGGCGATTCAGGGAGTTGTACCGGGTGCTGGTCACGGTACCGTCGGGGTGCTCTGTCTTGAGCACATTGCCCAACCGGTCGTAATGGAACCGGGTGCGATTGCCATGGGCGTCGGTCACCACCCGTTCCCTGATATAGGGCTGCCCCTGGTCGCTGGATTGTTTGGATAAGGAGCCAATCACCGCAGCGCTTCGGGTTTTCAGAATCCGGTTATGGAGCCCGACCACCCGATTGACATCACTGGACCCATCGGACACCGTGACCGTTGCGGTGGTGACTGTTTCACCGTTGATGGCTCGACGGTTTATCTGCCCGAGCCGGTTGTACCAGGTTTCGATGACTTTTCCCGTGCTGTCTTCCTGGCGAACGTAGTGTTCATCCTTGCGGCTATCAAACCGGTAGCTGTATTTTTTGCCGACACCCTCACCATTGCTGTAACTTCTCAGGGAACCGTTGGTGTCAATTTCAAAGGTGGTGCGTTCCTGCTCCGGATTGGTAAAGCCGGTAAAGGCGGAGCGGCCATTGCCTTCATAGTGAAGAAGCCAGTGGTGGCCAAGGACATCGGTTATTCGGGCCAGTTGATTGTCACTGTTGTAATGGTAGGAAACCTGGCGCCCCGTGTAGTCCGTGACGGACTTGATGCGATGGCCTGAGGTGGCTGTACCGTCGACGGTGGCTGTGTAGTTCTCCCATTCATAGGTAATAACGGCTCGGTCACCGGGTTCGACCAGGCTGACAATCAGGCCGTCATCATTTCGCACCAGTCGTATACCGGTACCGTTTGGTCCGGCATAGGCCACCATGCGACCAAATTTATCGTAGTCAAGGGTGTAGCCCAGTTTGTTTTTCCACTGGAAGCCGTCAATACCCCGGTTTCGGGCGGTAATGATGCGTTTGGGCAGATTCTGGAAGGTGGGGTTATCCAGGTCACCGGACTGCCGCAGGTAGGTGAATCCATTTCGGGTTATGGCGTAAGGGCGCTGGCGTAATGGATCTTCAACCGGGTTACCATTTTCATCCACGGCAGGAGCAGTAATGTCCAGGGAGGCCCAGTTGCGGTTCCAGACCCACTGGCCGTTGTGCCACTGCCGCTTGATCTCCACCGGTCCGGCCAGGGTCTGAACCCGGAGGTCTACAAAAGTGTCACTGAACTCACCGGTATCGTAGGAGGGTGTAGCCTGACGCCACTCGATCCCTTCGACGGCAAAAACCACATTGCTGAATACCAGAAGTACACTGAC
>NZ_JBLYZI010000190.1:0-3905 GCF_057680865.1 Endozoicomonas sp. Z74 | reverse complement strand
ACCTTCTCAAGCTTGATACTTCAGTGAAGGCTGGTATCAAGAACAAACGTAAAACCTGTGGCTGGGATGAAGACTATATGATGAAAGTGCTTGGGCTGATTGATTCTTGATCATGTTTTTGCCCTGGGAGAACCCCTTACCGGATCCTGAACAAATCTCCGTGTTATCCCTCTGGCTGCAGAATTACTTCAGGGAGGCGAGCCTTCAGAACGACGCCGGTTATGCCTCTTTCAATAAAATAGCCACTGATGAAAACTGGAAGGGGATGCTAATACTCCGCATGGATATTAGCGATGTCCCGGCCACGCTCAATACCCTGAGGGCGGGGATCAAAGAGCCAGAGCGGTTTAAAGCCCACCACTTCGGGGTGTCACTGAGTCAGATCGATAATCAGCCCGGCAACCTGACATTGAAAGATTCCAGTGCTACCTTCGGCCTGATTGATTACCTGGGTTCCGGGGTTGATCCCCTTGAAATCGATAAGGCCATAGCGCCATCCACCGGTGGCGCCTATGATTTCCAGCTATTGAGCCTGAAGGCCCTTTTTCATAATGGCAGTGTGGAGAATTTTCAATGCTACAGCCAGTTGACTCTTAACGAACTGTTTGGCTCTGCTATTAAAGATATGGGCGAAGAGGGTAATGTTTACAACGGTATTATTTTAAGAGGGAGCCTGCAGCACAGCAATGGAATGGCCACCTATTCCTTTGACCCAGTCGGAACAAATTTGTTCTATCCCGACAGTAATATCCTCCATAAAATTGAGATCAGCGGTGTTCAGCTAATATCTAACCCCAATACATCTCTGGGAGAAGATGTGGACTCATACTTTTCATTAACCGGGTTTATGGATTTCAACATTCTGAAACACTCTGTTGCAGAAGAAGTGGACATAGAAAACGGTGTTAGAGCAGAGCAAGAAAAGCCTGTTTTCAACACTTTTGACCTTTTCTCCTTTGGCAGTCTTGAGAATGACGACGGTACCGGGCAGGGATTAAAGTTCGACAGCCTGACCCTGGGTATGCACTATTTCTCAGAAGAGAAAGAGACCGCTTTTGATATGAACATACGGGAGGTCAGCTTTGACCTCAGCCAGAGCCAGGTCAGACCCAACAGCCTGGTAGACAATTTTGCCCTGGATATCCAGGGGCTTCTTTATCAGGAAAAAGACAGTCTGGCGCAAAACGGCTTTTTGCCGGTGATGGCCGATTTTCAATTGTCAGGCATTGGCAATGACCCCTGGTACGGCCTGCAGTTTAATCTGGATATGGGTAGCCCCGGTGAACTGGCCGGAAAGGTGGGGTTCAGTTCTACCCTGGCACTGGCCTGGTCACCACAGAGCAGCGGTGAACACTACAAGGCTGCTGTTGGCATCACGCTGCCCGGCACTAGTACCGATAACGCCAAACTGATCAGCCTTCAGAATGTGCTGAAGCTGTCGGTGGGTCATATCCGACTGGCAGCGGTAAAAGAAAACAAAGGCTTTTTGTTAATGCTGACCAATATTGCCCTGAAGTTTTTAGGGTTAATGAAGATCCCGCCCAATGGTTCAACGCAGTTTTATCTGTATGGAAACCCTGATGGTGATACCAGTGCCTCCGGCCTGGGTTGGTATGCGATGTATAAGAAAGATCAAAAGTAAAAACTGCTGGGTTTGGTGATTGATAATAAAAAACTGGAAGATTAACTATGATTGTTTATGGCTTATTGAAGGCAGTGATTAATGCGTCAAAGAAAATTTCAGAACTTTGTCTTTTTGGTAGTCGTGAAGATTTTACAAAAAAGATAAACCAGAGTTCAAGTATTAGGATTTTTGTGGCGGGTAGTAATGGTATGGGGCACCAGACAACCACAGTTAATATTTTAAATAGTATAATTTTTGAATACAAATTTTATAATAAAATTGAGGTTTACTATGAACAAGGAAAGGAGAAATTGTCGACAGAAGATAAGTTAATGAGGCTGATTCCAGGGCTTACAAAAAGTAATTTTCAGAATAAAATACCGATTGAAATTGGACCAGGTCCTGGAGATGAAAAAAAAGCGAAAGTTTATTTTATTAAGTTTGTCGAGAATGATTGTATTAATAATGAAGTTGAGTTTGGCTTTACTGGTGGAGCGGATAATAATGATGACAATTACTACGCTAAAAATCTAAAATCAAAATATTTTTTGAGGCTTCAGCCATATAATTGGTCATCTCCAGATCAATTGCAATTTAATAGTGATGAAAATCCTATTAATCTTGACGATGTCCTCCCAGGCTTGACTGATAAACCATATTTTTACCCCATCATGGACTTAACGTCAGAGGATTGGGATAAAATGGCAGAGTCTGCACAAAAAGGTATAGAAAGAAGAAAAGTTGAGATTGCCAAAGTTCTATTTGAAAAACTTGAGCGGAAAGAAATATTACTTATGCCTGTATACGGTATTCGTGATGATGGCAAAATGCAAATTGGATGTCAAGATAATCCTGCGATTTTCATTTTTTCTCTGTTAGCATCTCTGATAGAATTCAAAAAAAATATCAAAGCGCAAAAAAAAATAGTTTTGGTTTCATTTGGGTTGATTGACAACAACGAAACTATTGATCTTGTTCAAACAGGGTGCATAGAAATAATTGAGAATTGGAGTAAAAAGTTACAGGCAGAAAGAGAGCTGATTAACCCAAAACAAGCTAAATATACTAAAAAGGAGAAGTCTGATTTAGATAAAGAAAAGAGGAGCCTGTACAGGAAAATTACCATTTATGATGGCGCAGTTGAATATATCAAAAGTCTAGGCTTAAGTGAGTGTTTAGATTGTTTGATGGTTAAGGAAGATACAACAAATAATCAGTTGGAAGAATTGATAAATAATAAAGACTCGGTCCTCTATTTGCAATTGGGGGGAGTCCCTTCTACTGGGTTTGATTATTTCTATTCAAATGCTAACTTGCCAACGGTATTGGAGGGACAAGGTACAGTCTCGAAATCAATCTGTTATGGGATACCATATTTACAATTGATGCGGTACGATAAAATTCAAAATCAGAAATATCCAAAGGATCTATTGGGAAAAGATAATAAAGGTTATGAAATCTTTGAAACTGTAGTTAAAGATATTATTCTGGCTATTGCACCTTCAGACCAGTTAGATTCATTTTTAGAGAATTATAAAAATGATAAGTTTGAAGGAGCGGTACGTAATGAATTTAAAAATTACTTTAAAAATAAAACCACCTCTTGTTCAACGTTTGTCTTGAATAGCCAGGAGCAGGATAGTAAAGTTAACAATTATATGGCTTTACTCAAAGAACAAAAGGGTAGCTGGAAGGTAAGCAAATTACCTAGCGCTATTTCAGCGTTAAATTCATATGCAAGTAAAAATTCATTTAATAATACTCTCCTGCCCAAAGAAGTAAATTACTCTCTGTCAAATAAAAAAACACGATTGGATCTTCTCTTTGAAAGTTTGGTCGAAAACTTGTCGTCAGATAAAACTCTGAATGTTATAGATGCCCTTAATGCAGGAAAAATAAAAGATTTCTACGTAGATATTTCCAAAGATGGAAGTTTTATAATTGATGATTGTGTAATTGAACCAGTTTATAATAAAGATGTTGAACTTATAAAAATTATAACGAAGGGGTATACCAGCAGCTTTGATCGTTTAATGTCAGTTGAACTTCATTTTACTGAGTTACCAACAGGAATTGCTTCTCACGGAGAGTATTTGTCAGAGTCTGATCAACCACAGATTCTTGATGGTCTTGCTTGGGTTCCATTTAATTATATGCATTAGTTCAGATCTGATCTGACAATTCCCTCTTCAAAAAAGGGAAGGGTTACCGATTTAGATAGAGGGTGAAATCACTGAAATCTAAATCGTAAAAAGGTAACCCTTATGATTCATACTAATCA